>NZ_JBEHFV010000006.1:0-93829 GCF_040225855.1 Corynebacterium sp. KPL2850 | reverse complement strand
AAGCAGGCCCATGCTGGCGTCCAAAAATTACTACAAAGAAAAATCATTGCCTCCCCAACCCGACGGGGCACAAAAAGGGAGACAAAAAAGTTGAACACAATCACATGCCAACCAATCCATCAATGCAGCCGAAACACTAAACAGTATTCAAAAAGATGCGTATTCCAACACCTTACCGGCACACACCAACCAACAAACCACCATAAGATTCGCTGGCCAACAGACCAATCAACACACAACCATGCACACAAAAATAAAAAATAAGTACATTGGCACACTATTGAGTTCTCAGACATCGTCACCACACAACAGCTACATGCCCAAAAGCATGGAACTCGTTGCGAGTAAAAAAGTTATTTTTGTCAGGGCCTGTTTTCCTATCGCCGCTTCAGCCAGAAACAATGTCTTGTCTCTGTGGGGCGCTGTCGGTCGCGCTGACTCGTATTAAGTTACACACCGCTTTAAAGTTTCACAAACTCGCAGTTCAGAACGGCTTTTAGCCACTTTTATTTCATGCCAAACCAGCCCGCAAGGCCTTTCTCCCACAGGCTACTTATGCGGCGTGTGTATATCGGCAGGGTCGCAGCCCATATTGCGTAGATGCCAAGGCTGATAAACATCCCCATCACGGCCGAGAAATAGCCTTGGATGAAAAGCCATACCAACGCTGCGATGCTGAGAAGGTACGCCACAAAGACTCCAAGGGTCCTCTTTTCTAGGAACTCGAGGTACGTAAGGCCCGGGACGGTGACGGCCGCGATGGCGGTCATGGCGGCGGCAACCTCGGACGTCGTCCCTCGGAAGGAGAGGGCTAAGCCCACGGCGGCGCAACCAAGGATGAAGATGAGCCCAGTCGCTGCGGTCATGGCGGCCCAGCGGCGGCGCGTGCCGCCGAGCGTGACGTAATCTCTGAGCGTATCGCGCAACATGCCCATGGTTCCGCCGAGGAAAGAGAAGAAGAGGAGCCAAGCAATGAAAGCAATAAAATCCATCGGTTCCCACTGCGTGAACATTAGCGAAAGCACAACGTTGATGGCCAAGAATACGACGGCCATGGACCATCTGCGGACTTGGCGGCGGTATACAGCCTGCGCGTCGAGCGTCGGCGGGAAACGCCCAAGGCTGGATGCAATTCCCAAAGGGGTCGTCGAATAGCCTGTCCTGTCTGGGGTCGGTTTCCTCCACAGCGCCCATGCCAGAGCCACCGCATAAACCGGCAACGCCCACCAGCCCTGCCGTGCAGCCGTTCCTGCCATGGCCACAACAGCAAAAACCGTGAGCATAATTCGGCGGTGTTCATTCCAAATCTGTGAGCTCAGGCCTAGTACTTGGTACTTATCAAAACTGGGTTGATACGTGAGGATGGGCAAAACTGGTAGGAGAAACGTGAAAGATCCCCACTTATCGCCAGCTAGTGCCGGATAAAGCGAGGTGATGAGTAGGACGGTGACCCAGGCCCAATCCGTTGTGTGCCATAGAAGTTTCATGACTGCTCCTCCAATGCTCGGACGGCCCTTTCAAGTGACGCCTCTGCTACCCGGAGGTGATGTTTGTTGGCATAGCGGAAGACGGGATCGGGGGAGGAAGTGCGGGCATCGACAAGCACTTGGCCTCCCAGGCTTGTTGAAGCGCGCTCCAATACCGGCAGGTCCAGTGCAGAAATTGCCTCAGAGATCGCCTCTTCGGGCCCGCTGATTTCCAGGAAGGAATCAACAAATTCATCCACTGGACCGCTGATGGGGTGCTCCCCCATGAGGGAAATAGTGTCCAGCAAGCCCTCTATCTCGTTGAGGTGATGGGTGGATACCACGATGGTGCGACCATGTTCTTCCCGGAGGACCTGGTAAAAGAGTTCACGCCGCGGCAGGTCGAGGCCCAAATAAGGCTCGTCCAAAAGCATTATCTCGCAGCCAGAAGCAACGGCGAAGACAAATCCCAACGCCGATTTCTGTCCACGTGAGAGCGCAGAATACGCCTTATTGGGGATGTCAAAGCGGGCGATGAGGTCGTTGTAGCGCTCAGCATTCCAGTTGGGCCACCGCGCCTGGCCAACGGCGCCGAGCTTCTTGCCGCCCCATGAATCTGGCAGTGGATTGTCGATCCCCATGAGGATCACCCGGTTGAGTACGGATTGGTTATCAAAAGGCTTTCGGTCAAAGACCGTGATGCGGCCTGATTGAATTTGGCCGGCGATTTTTCGCAATAAGGTGGTCTTGCCAATTCCGTTGCGGCCGACCAAGCCATGGGTAAGACCTGCGGAAAAGGTGAAATCGCGGGTAGTAATCATGAGTACATTCCTCTGCTTTCTGCAACCCGATCGAAAAGGTCATGGAGCTGGGCGCGGTTGTAGCCCAGGCGAACTGCTTCATCGACAAGCGGGGCCATATACTCCGCGGCAAAGTCGCCTCGCCTGCGCTCGCGGATGGCACGCGATGCGCCCTCGGCCACAAACATGCCGATGCCCCGCCGCTTTTCCAGCACTCCTAGGTCCACCAAGAGGGTGATCCCCTTTCGCGCGGTTGCTGGGTTGATGTTGTGGAAATCCGCCAACTCATTGGTGGAAGGTGCCTTATCGCCCTCCGCCAGAGTGCCGTCCACAATGGTGTCTTCCACCAAGGACGCAATCTGCCGAAAGAGCGGTTGCGTGGAGTTGTCCATCATCACCTTCGGCTCGTTAGTTACTTAGTTAGTTGTGTAACTAACCGTATAACACGCTTGCCGACGCCGCAATGGTCACCGAAATCTTTTCATTTGCGGCCAATATGCTGGGAATTAGCGAATTGTGATCGACGTTTCGGGGTGAATAAGGCACACTGGAGGTAACAAAGAATTTTATTTAGAACAATTAGAACGGAACTTAGGAGCCATGCTTGAACGCACACTTGTCTTTGTCGACACCTCATACCTGCTGGCGAGCTTTTATAACTCTTGGGAAACGGGGGCTCGCGCGCAGCTAGAAATTGATCTGCCTGAGGTGGTCAGCACCATGGGCGGGATGATCGAGGAGCAATTAGGCAACCCGATTCAGCGCCAATACTGGTACGACGGAATCCCGGATACCGGTCCGCACCGCTACCAACGCGCCCTTCGCACCTGCGAGGGCGTGCAATTGCGCACGGGCCAACTCATCGAATGGGGTGAGCGACGCACCCAAAAGGGCGTGGACACCCGGCTCGTGGCCGATATGGTCATGGCCGCCGTGAAGAACCAGTTCACCGACTTTGTGCTGGTCAGCGGCGACGCGGACATGATTCCCGGCGCGCAGACCGCCGTAGACAATGGCATCCGCGTACACCTGTACGGGTTTGGCTGGGATTCCATGTCCGCAGCGCTGCGCCATACGTGTGATTCCACCACCATTTTGGATCCCCGCGAGGACTTCGCGGATTCCATGGAGCTGCAGGTCCTCGAGGGACCCCTTCCCCCAGTGGTGCGCGATGCAACGCAGAAGGCAGAGGGAGCAGAAGAGGAGCTTCCAGGCGCCGAGCACTGCGACAAGTGCGAGGAGCCCTCCGAGGTGGAAACCGCATTCGGCACCCCAGAAAAGCCCACGCCGGCACCTACCCCAAAGCCTGCGCCACCTCAAAGCGCACAGCAGGCCGCAACGCCAGCCCCGGAAGATCAGGAAAAGCCCTCTGCAGAAGCGGAGAAGGGCCCTACCGAAGAGGCCGAGGCTACCGATCAGGCAACGCCAAAGCCTGCGCCGAAACCGTCAATGATGGCACCGCGGCGCAAGCTGCGCTCGAAGTACGTCCCGCTGCCAGAAGAGGTCTGGAGCTCTGCCGGGTTCCAGTCCCCATTCGATGTGGGCCAGCAGTACGCATCGTGGTGGTTTGATAATGCCGCCAACTCAGAGCAGCGCGACCAAGCCCACTTACTGTCTGGCGGCGGATTACCACCGGAAATCGACCGCCCGCTGCTGCAGTTCGCCTGCGAAACCCTGCATGAATACACGCTGACGGAGACCCAGCGCGTGAACTTGCGCGATGGGTTCCACTCAGGGATTCGCGGCGTGCTAATTAATATCCGCCGCGAGAATTAATCGCCGGATTCGATTTCCTTCTTCTTGGCCATATCGGCGCGCAGCGCATCTAGCCGCGCGCTGGCCTTCATGTCGTTGCCGGCCGCTTGAATCTCGCTCATGCGGTCGCCACCGGTTGCCTGCTGCAACTCTTGTGCGCCAAGGGCATCGGCATAGCGCTTTTCAATCTTGGAGCGGACGGAATCCAGGCTCGGCACGGAATCATCGGGCTTGAGCTCGTTCATGGAATCGAGTGCTTCCGCGTTCTTTTCCTGCATTGCAGCCTGATCCGCCTGCGCTTCCAGCTGGTTCACCTGCGCCAGCTGCTCCTTAAGGCGGGCCTCGGATTGTTTTTGCTGGTTCTTGGCTTGTTCAGCCGCCTGCTCCGCAGCCGCGTACTGCTGCTTGACGTCTTCTAATTCCTGCTCCACCGCGACGAGCTGGGAGGCCACTACCTCAGCAGCTTGGTTGTACTCATTCGCCTTCTGTGGGTCCTCAGCGGAATCCGCGAGCTCCAGGGCGCGCTCGGTCTGGGATTGGTAATCCTGCTGGGACTTCACTAGGCGGTTCATCTGCATTTCCAACTGAGACTTGTGCCCGATAATCTCTGCCGCATGATCCGAGATTTCCTGGTGCTGTTCCTTGGCGGCCTTGACCGCCTGCTGGATTTGGACCTTTGGATCGGCGTTCTCATCAATCTTTTGATCGAGAGAACTCATCACGTACTTCCAGCCCTTGCTGAAGGGGTTAGCCATCACTATCTCCTTTGGTCATAAAAAAGACGCTTTCTAGCGAGTTTAGCGATACTCACCAGAAAGCGCCGTGGAAGCTCTGAAAATTCAGATTCTATGCCTGCTGTGCGTTCTGCTCTTCAACCTGGCGGCGAACGTCTGCCATATCAAGGTCCTTAACCTGCTTGAGCAGATCCTCCAACGCTGCGGGCGGCAGTGCGCCGGCCTCGCGGAATACGAGGATCCCATCACGGAAGATCATCAGGGTAGGAATGGACTGAATCTGCAGCGCGGAAGCAAGGCCCTGGTTTGCCTCGGTGTCCAGCTTGGCAAAGGTAGCATCGGTGTGCTCCTCGGAAGCCTTCTCGTAGACAGGGGCAAAGCGCTTACATGGGCCGCACCAGTCCGCCCAGGCATCGACAAGCGTAATGCCTTCGCCGGTTACGGTCTGTTCAAAGTTCTCTTCAGTGACGTCGATAGTAGCCATACTCGTTGTAACTCCTTTACGTTGTGGTTTATT
Organism: Corynebacterium sp. KPL2850; assembly: GCF_040225855.1. Classification (NCBI taxonomy): domain Bacteria; kingdom Bacillati; phylum Actinomycetota; class Actinomycetes; order Mycobacteriales; family Corynebacteriaceae; genus Corynebacterium; species Corynebacterium sp. KPL2850. The sequence goes on along the minus strand of NZ_JBEHFV010000006.1, from coordinate 88,557 downwards.
CCCCACCGTACCTAAATTTCTTCCTTGCCAGATACCCCTAGGGGGTATAACATAGAAGCATAAGCAATCGAGAAAGGATGATTATCATGGCAACGAAGAACTACACCGTAGAAGGAATGAGCTGCGGACACTGCGAAATGTCCATCCGCGAAGAGGTAGGCGAAATCGCCGGTGTTGAGGAAGTTTCTGCGGACCACACCACTGGCGCCGTGTCTGTCTCCGGTAGCGATTTCACCGATGAACAAGTAGCAGCTGCCGTAGCCGAAGCCGGATACACCCTTAAGTAGGCGAATACTATGTCACACGTTGATCTCGGGGTCTCGGGCATGACCTGCACGTCCTGCTCTTCCCGGGTAGAACGCAAGCTCAACAAGGTAGACGGCGTGGAGGCGAGCGTTAACTTTGCCACCGAATCCGCCTCTATTGAGTTCGATCCAGAAACGTCCACGGCCGCGGATCTGATCAAAGTCGTGGAAGGTGCAGGATACAGCGCCTTCGATATGTCTGGCAGTGATGACGCCGACCAGGGCGGGGACGCAGACGCAGAAGGCACGCCGGTTGATGATGCCCGCGCTGCAGAACAGCAGAGCCTGCTGCGGCGCACCATCATCTCCGCGGTATTGTCTGCGCCCATCATGTTCGTCTCCATGGTGCCTGCCCTGCAGTTCCAGAACTGGCAGTGGGCCTGCGCCATGCTGGCCACCATCGTCTTCATCTTTGGTGGCGCCCCCTTCCACTCCGCGACGTGGACCAACCTGAAGCACGGCTCGTTCACCATGGATACCTTGATTTCCATGGGTACCTCGGCCGCCTACCTATGGTCCCTGTACGCACTCTTCTTTGGCAACGCCGGCGAGCCCGGTATGACCATGAGCATGTCGTGGTCCTCCAGCTCCGCCGAGATGGACCATATCTACTTTGAATCTGTGGGAATGGTCATTACCTTCCTGCTCCTCGGCCGCTGGTTCGAGGTCAAGGCCAAGGGGCAGTCTTCTGAGGCGCTGCGCACCCTTTTATCCATGGGCGCGAAGGAAGCCTCCGTGCTGCGCGATGGCAAGGAATCGCGCATCCCCATCTCTCAATTGCAGGTGGGCGATGTCTTCGTCGTGCGGCCAGGTGAAAAGATTGCCACCGACGGTGAGGTCGTCTCCGGCAATTCTGCCGTGGATGCCTCCATGATCACCGGTGAATCCGTCCCGGAAGAAGTGGGCGTGGGCGATACCGTTACCGGCGCCACCATTAACGCTTCCGGCAAGTTGGAGGTCAAGGCCACCCAGGTGGGCGAGGACACGGTCCTTTCCCAAATGGCCACCTTGGTTACCAACGCACAGGCATCCAAGGCGCCCGTGCAGCGCCTAGTGGACCGCATCGCGCAGGTCTTCGTCCCGGTGGTGATCGGAATTTCCGTCCTCACTCTGCTGGTACACCTCATTTTTGGCGGCGTGGCGCCGGCGTTTATCGCCGCTGTCTCCGTGCTGATCATCGCCTGCCCTTGCGCGCTGGGCCTTGCTACCCCGACCGCCATCTTGGTCGGCACCGGCCGCGGTGCCCAGCTGGGCCTGCTCATTAAGGGCCCGGAGATCCTTGAATCCACCAAGCAGGTCGATACCATCGTGATGGATAAGACCGGCACGGTTACCGCCGGGGAAATGTCCGTTACGGCCGTGCATGGCGATGTCCTCGAGTACGCCGCCGCCGTCGAACGGAACTCCGAGCACCCCATCGCCCAAGCCATTGCCCGTGAGCGCGACGTTGAGCCCGGTACCGATTTTTCCACCAGCACCGCTGGCGTGGAAGCAACGGTGGATGGGGTGCGCGTGGGCGTCGGCAAGCCGCGTGGAGACCTAGGGCAGTACGCTGAGGCCTTCCGCGAGGCAGAGGCCGCGGGTGCTACCCCGGTGGCGGTGTACCTCGACGATGAGCTCGCTGGGCTCATTGAGGTTCGCGACACCGTCAAGCCCACCTCCGCTGAGGCTGTAGAGCAGATGAAGCAGCTGGGCCTAACCCCGCACCTGCTGACCGGCGATAACGAGGGCGCGGCCAAGCGCGTGGCAGAGGAAGTTGGCATCACCGAGGTCACGGCCGGCGTGGTTCCGGAGGAAAAGGTCGACGTCATCAAGAAGCTGCAGTCCGAGGGGCACAATGTGGCCATGGTTGGTGACGGCGTCAACGATGCCGCGGCTCTTGCCCAAGCTGACCTTGGCTTGGCGATGGGCGCCGGTACCGACGTTGCCATCGAGGCCTCCGATATCACCCTGATGAATGGGGACCTGCGGTCCGCAGCCGATGCCATTCGCCTATCCCGCCGCACGCTGCAGATCATTAAGGGCAACCTGTTCTGGGCCTTTGCCTACAATATTATTCTCATCCCCGTGGCGGCCTTTGGCCTGCTCAACCCGCTATTTGCCGGCCTTGCAATGGCATTTAGCTCCGTATTCGTCGTCTCCAATTCCCTGCGTCTCCGGAAATTTTCTAGCCAGCGCTATGATTAGCGCATGCTCAGCCGCAATGAACGATTAGACCGGCTCCCGGTCACCAGCAAACACAAGCGCCTACTCCTGGGCTCTGGCCTAGGGTGGGCGCTCGATGCTATGGATGTGGGGCTCATTTCCTTCATCATGGCCGCCTTGGCCGTGCATTGGGATTTGAGCAGCACCCAAACCTCCTGGCTCGCCTCCGCTGGCTTCCTCGGCATGGCACTGGGCGCCGCATTTGGCGGGCTCCTTGCGGATAAATACGGCCGCCGCCACGTCTTCTCCCTCACCCTCATGGTCTATGGCCTGGCCACCGGTGCCTCCGCCCTGGCCAGCGGGCTGGCCATACTTATTGTCTTCCGCTTCATCGTCGGGCTCGGCTTGGGCGCGGAGCTGCCGGTTGCCTCCACGCTCATCTCCGAATTCTCGCCGCGCCGCATCCGCGGGCGCATGGTGGTCCTCCTTGAGGCCTTCTGGGCGCTCGGCTGGATCCTCGCCGCGCTCATCGGCACCTTCATCGTTGGTGCCGGCGAGAACGGCTGGCGTTGGGGCTTTGCCGTGGGGCTCATCCCCGCCGCCTATTCGGTCTACGTGCGCCTAGGCTTGCCGGAATCGGTGCGCTTCCTCGAATCCAAGGGCCGCCACGAAGAGGCCGAAGAGATTGTGACCTCCTTCGAGGAGGCCGCCGCGGGCCAGCCGCTTGACGATGTCCACCCGGAACCCACCGCTTCCACCGAGACCTCCATTTGGGGCCCGAGATTGCGCCGCCGCACGGCGGCGCTGTGGACCATTTGGTTTTGCGTCAATTTCTCCTATTACGGCGCCTTCATCTGGATTCCGTCCCTGCTGGTTGCCGATGGTTTCTCGCTCGTAAAATCCTTCAGCTTCACCCTCATCATTACCTTGGCGCAGCTGCCGGGCTACGCCACCGCCGCCTGGCTCATCGAGGTCTGGGGCCGGCGAATCACCCTCGCCGTGTTCTTGGTCGGCTCCGCCGTCTCCGCCGGGCTCTATGGCACCGCAAGCTCCGAGGTATTCATCATCATCGTCGGGTGCCTTTTGTCCTTCTTCAACCTCGGCGCCTGGGGTGCTCTGTACGCTATTGGTCCGGAGCTCTACCCCACCGCACTGCGCGGTCGCGGTACGGGTGCTGCAGCGGGTTTTGGCCGCATCGCCTCCATCGTGGCACCGCTCGCTGTGCCGCCGTTGATCGCGGCGACCGGCGCTGGATTCCTTTTCGTGCTCTTTGCCGCGGCATTTGCCATCGCCGCCGTAGCGGCATTTACTTTTCCTGAGCTGAAAGGTGAGGCCCTTGCTCGATAAATTAGCCCTTAGCGCCTGGATCGGCGTCATGGTGGCACTGACCACCCTGAAGGCCTTCTTCCAGATCGGTTACCTGTGGAAGCCCGAAAATCAACGCGTCCGCGAGCTCCATTTAGTTCCCCTCGATGAATTCTCTGGCAATAGTTGGTTCGCCCCGCTTTTTGAGTACGCCGGTAATACCGCCTTCTTCATCCCCTTCGGACTCCTAGTATTTACGCTATGCCGTTCCGTGAAAGTATCCACGGCCTGGGGTTTCGCGCTGAGTTTAACCCTGGAGACGGCCCAATATGCCTTCGCGCTAGGCCGCACGGATATCGACGATCTGCTGTTTAATACCCTCGGCGCGCTCATCGGTGCAGCGATCGCCTACTGGTGCGGCCAACGCTTCTTCCCGGTTTGGCGGTGGCTCTCTCTGGCCGCTGCGGCGGTCTTTATCGTGCTGGTAATTCTGGGTCCCCGATTAGGAGACCCCGCCGCCGTCGTGGACCTTTAAACCTTTTATCCGTGCGCCATGTTGACGAACTTGGAGTAGTGCAACTGGTGGGCCACCTGCACCGTATCAATGGGCCCGCCGCGGTGCTTAGCCAAGATAATATCCGCTTCACCGGCGCGCTCGTTATCGCGGTCCTGCGAGTCTGGGCGGTACAGCAGCATCACCATATCGGCGTCCTGCTCCAAGGAACCGGACTCACGCAGGTCAGCCAATTGCGGCTTCTTATCGTTTCGGGCTTCAGGTCCACGGTTCAGCTGCGAAATCGCAATCACCGGCACCTCAAGCTCCTTGGCCAAGAGCTTGAGCTGACGCGAGAACTCCGAGACCTCTTGCTGGCGTGACTCCACCTTTTTGCCCGAGGACATCAGCTGCAGATAGTCCAAAACAATGAGGTCGAGGCCATGCTGCTGCTTGAGCCGACGTGCCTTGGAGCGAATCTCCATCATCGTCAGGTTCGGAGAATCATCAATGAATAGCGGCGCATCTTGGATGCGGTTAAGCGTGTCATCGATCTTCGCCCAGTCTTCCGTGGACACCCCACCACTGCGCATATCGGTGAGCTTGACCTCGGATTCCGCAGAGAGCAGGCGCATGACGATCTCTGAGGCGGACATTTCCAAGGAAAAGATGACGGAGGACTTGCCGTGCTGCAGCGAGCACGATCGAATGAAGTCCATCGCCAGCGTGGACTTACCCACACCGGGTCGCGCCGCCACGATGATCATCTGGCCTGCGTGCAAACCGTTGGTGAGCTTATCCAGATCAATAAATCCTGTCGGCACACCCAATTCAACGCCGCCGGCCTGCTGCAGCGCCGCCAACTCATCAATGGTCGGGTCAATCAGATCCCCCAGCACGCGGTAGTCCTCGGCGGTTTTGCGCTGGGCGATGGCAAAGACTTCCTGCTGGGCCCGGTCGATCACCGATTCGATCTCGGCATCCTCCGTGCCCGAAAAGCCCAGTTGGACCACGCGCGTACCGGCATCCACGAGCCGGCGCAGGACGGCCTTTTCCGCCACGATTTCCGCATAATAGCGGGCGTTGGCAGCGGTAGGAACCGTAGCCAAAAGCGTGTGCAAATAGGGCGCTCCACCAACGCGCTCAAGGTTATTGAACCTATCCAACCGAGAGGAAAGGATAAGCGGGTCAATGTCTTGGCCCGCCGCGTAAAGGTCCAGCATTGCGCCATAAATTAAGGCATGGGCCGGATAATAGAAGTCATCGGGTTCGAGCTCTTCAATAACCTCCATGACCGTATTGGGGCTAAGCAGCATAGCGCCCAATACGCCCTGCTCTGCTTCCCGGTCCGACGGCGGTTGGCGATACTCCTCGTAGCGCTGCGGTTGGTCCTGTTGATACCGCGGCCGGCGCGCTACCGCATTATCCGGCGCCGGTGGTTCCGGCGGAAGCTGTTCATCATCAAAGCTCGCGTTGGTCATATGTCCCCTTTGTGTCCGTGAAGCGACCTTGCGTAACGCTGTCCAAGTGTAGACGAGCCCCCGGACACTACCTGCCTGGGCATAACTCCGGCACTTATCCACAGGGACTTGTGGAATTACCAGGTAGGCCGATCGCTGCATTTCTTTTACCGAGGTCACGACTGTGGATAACTCGTCACCTTCCTGACCTGCAAAGATAATAACGGCTGGTCAGAGGGGTTATTTACAAGTGTGAAAATTCCCACAACGTGACCGAAAATGAGGCATGACCAGCGCTTAAGTCCGGCAAAAATCTTAGTACCCGCGAACCCTGAATTCCACATTCATCCACAGATTTTCACAGTTATCCACAGGCCAGTTGGGTAGGCAAAAGGCCCCAGGAATTCTCCACCTCACATAGAGAATTCGTGGGGCCTTAAGCCGTGCTGTTGTCTTTGGGTCTGTGGACCGTCGAGCGCTGCTTAAGCAGCGACGACCGAGAAGTTCACCTTGCCGAGCACGTCAGCGTGCAGCTTCAGCTCGACCTGGTAGTTGCCGGTCTTCTTGACCAGGCCCTTGGGCATATCAACGATACGCTTATCCAAGTTAGGGCCACCGGCCTTGGAGACGGCCTTGACAATGTCTTCCGCGGTAACGGAACCGAAGAGCTTGCCGGAAGTGGAGGTCTTAACCTTGACCTCAACGTTCGTCAGCTGCTCAAGCTGGTTGCGGACCTCGCGTGCGTGGTCCAGGTCGCGAATTTCGCGAGCTTCCTGGGCGCGCTTGATGCCCTCAATCTGCTTCTCAGCGCCGCGGGAAGCCACGATGGCCAAGCCGCGGGGAAGCAGGTAGTTACGTCCGTAGCCGTCCTTAACCTCAACAATTTCGCCAGCGGCGCCGAGGTTCTCAACGGCAGCGGTGAGGATCAGCTTCATGATCCCTGCCTTTCAATTGAGTTAGTTGAATAGTTGCGGGTGACAGACTTAGAACGGGGGTTCAGAATCAGCGCCTCCGAAGCCGCCAGCTGGCGGTGCGGAGTTCCACGGATCCTCTGCAGGAGCCTGGTTCTGCTGCTGCGACTGCTGTTGTTGCTGGCCTCCAAAGCCGCCCTGATTATTGTTATTCGAGCGCTGCTGCTGGCCCCCGCCATAGTTGCCGCCGCCCTCACGGGGATTGCGGTTTACCTGTGCGGTGGCGTAGCGCAGCGACGGACCGACCTCATCGACGTCGATCTCAAATACAGTGCGGTTTTCACCCTCGCGGGTCTGGAAGGAACGCTGCTTCAAGCGGCCGGTAACGATGATGCGCATGCCCTTGCTCAGGGTCTCGGCGACATTCTCCGCCGCCTGGCGCCATACGTTGCAGGTCAGGAACATAGCTTCGCCGTCTTCCCACTGGTTCGTCTGCGAATTGTAGCGACGAGGCGTGGAGGCGACGCGGAAGTTAGCTACCGCCGCACCCGCTGGGGTGAAGCGAAGCTCGGGGTCAGCAACTATGTTGCCCACCACCGTAATGTTGGTATCTCCCTGTGCCATGTCTTTACTCCTTATCGGTTACGTGGATTGTGTCTGATCCCAGTATCCGCTACTTGCTGTCGGTGCGCAGAACCTTGGTACGCAGGATGGTGTCGTTCAGGTTCAGGCGGCGGTCGAGCTCGGAAACCGAAGGGTGCTCGCACTCCAGGTTAACGACGGCGTAAATGCCCTCTTCCTTCTTCTCGATGGGGTATGCAAGGCGACGCTTGCCCCATACATCGAGGTTCTCAACCTTGCCGCCGTCCTTGCGGACGATGTCGAGGTACTTATCTAGGGACGGGGTTACGGTGCGCTCATCCTGATTAGGATCCAGAATGATCATGACTTCGTAGTGACGCACGGACCTCATCACCTCCTATGGTCTAGTCGTTTTCGGCTGCATCACCTTTGCGGATGCAGCAGGAGGGTACGTTGCGTCAAGCAACCCCACCACAGTACCGCAGATGACCGGCGAAAAGAAATCTATCCCGTCGTGGTGGAGGCAAAAAAGATAGCACACGTCGCGGGAATGAGGGTGAGAAAAACAATGGCGAGAATGCCCAAGAAGATGGGCCCGCGCTTATCGTCCCTGTTATGAAACAGCCAAAAGGCCGCCATGACGCAGATAAAGCCTAACAAGATCGACGCCATGCCAATTAAGGTCACAATCATTGAAATACTCCCGCCACTGGGTCGCGGCCCTGATGCGCCGCACGCACTTTATCTTCTGTCTTATTCCACATTTGCCGCAGCACAATCACCGCCATCGCGATGATGAATCCATCGCGCACGAGGATCGCCACATCCAAAAGCTCGTGTGGAATGCCCTTATTATCAATGCCCAGCATGTGCCACATAAGCAGGGGCCATACGAGGGCATCGGCAAGCGCCCAGCCCAAAACCAACCGCCAACGCGGCACGGCCAAGGCCGCCGGGACCACCAGCCAGAGCGAATACTGCGGGGACCATACCTTATTGACCAGCAGGAAGGCCGCAATGATGAGGAATACCAACTCTGCCACCCGCGGGGTAAGCGGGCTGCGCCAACCGGCTAAGGCAATACCGGCGCACAAGAGGAGGAATGCCACGAGGGAGAAGGTATTCAAAAAATTCTGGCTGAAAGAAATGCCCAAATTCCGGCTAATCAGGGCATAGAAGGTGGTCCATTCCGCGCCGCGCTCCTGGTTCAGGCGGAAAAATTCCGCCCAGGCGGATGGGTATTTCAGGGCGACGGGAAGGTTGACCACGAGCCAGGCAGCGGCCGATGCGACGGTCACCTTGGTAAAAGCGTCCCAGCGGCGATTGCGCCAAGCAAGGACGAAAAACGCGCCAAGCAGGAATACCGGCCATAATTTGAATGCGGTTCCAAGCCCGATGAGGATGCCGGCGAGCCAAGGGCGGTGGCGGCTAATGGCCAGTAGCGCGCCGACGGCAAAGGCGATGGCTGGTATATCCCAATTGCTAAAGGCGTGGACGATAATAAGCGGGCTGGCAGCTACCAGGATGGTGTCCCACGTGCGATTTCCCACCAAAAGGTAGACCATGTAGATGACGCCGACCCAGATGCAGGCTATGACCATGGCGGTGAGCCCAAAGTACCAGCCAGCGGCGGGCACCCCGGCCCATTCCACGAGCCCATAGGTATGGCGCGCAATCCAGCCCATCAGGCCTTGGAACATGCCCGCCAATACCGGGTATTCCATGTAGCGGGTCAGGCCATCTTCCTGCCAGGAAAAGGCGTAGGGAAAGCCCGGTTGATCTAAACCGCGGCCTTCATAAAGCGGGACGATGTCGTTATAGCAAAAAGAGGTGTACTGCCGGTTAGCGGACCAATCCAGGTTAATGGTGCCGCCTTCGCCGCGGGTCCCACCAGCGCAATTCGCCTTGGATAAGAACCCGCCGGCTAAGAAAACCCAGGCCACCGCGATCAATGCGCGCAGTGGGGTCCACCATTGTGCGCGGCTACCCCGGGCAAAGCGTCCCCTCGGCCCGCCCAGGAACTCGATGACGCCTCGCGCCATCGGTTCGTCTGCGGCGGACAAGCGCTGGTCTTGGCTCACGCGTACCGCTCCTTGCTTAGCCTAAGAGGTCAGCCAGACCGCCTTCGCGGTCAAGGATGTCATCTAAAGACGGAGCTTCGGGTGGGGCTGGCTCGTTATTGCCGCCGCCATTTCCCCTATTGCCCTCGTTTCCCCTATTGCCGCCGTTTCCGTTATTGCCGCCTTGGGTCTCCGGCTGCTGCGACGGGGCATCGCGACCCGCATCCGGGCTTTCCGCAGGAGCTGGGCTGGCCTCTTCTTCAGGGGCGCCATTTTGCGCTGGACCAGTGTAGTTCTGGGTACTTTGCCCGCCGGCGCCACCGCCTGGGTTATAGGCCGGAGCGCCACCGCCGGCAGAAACCGTGCCGAAGCGGACGGGGTAAGCCGAGGGGAATTGCTGGAATTCCTGGTCCGCCAAGGAGTTATCCAACACGGACTTCCAGATCTTCGTCGGTGCGCCAGCACCGTACATGATGCCGCCATACTGGTCGAAGATAGCCGAGGTGTTATCCGCCGTACCGACCCACACGGAGGTGGCAAGCTGCGGGGTAGCACCTACCATCCACGCATCCTTGTTAGTTCCCGAATCACCCAGCTGGGTCGTACCGGTCTTGGATGCCGAAGCGCGTCCGCCCGCCAGAGAGCCGTTGGACCATGCCGCCACCGGACCCATGGCCTCGAGAACGTTATTGGCCACATTGGAAGAAACGCGGCGCTCGCCCTCATCGTCTGGGTGCTCATACAGAACTTCCCCGGCGGCATTTTCTACGCGCTGCACAAAGTGCGGGTTGTGCCAGACACCCTGGTTCGCAAGGGTGGACATCGCGGTTGCCATGTCCAGCGGACGGGACTGGTACTGGCCCAAGACCACGCCTTCGAAAGGCTGCTTGCCCTTTTCAGTCAGCGTCTCTTCGATACCCGGAAGCGAGCGGGCAACGCCCAAAGCGTGGGCCATATCCGCGGTGTCTTGGGTACCGTTTTTCAGATCGCTCTGCAGACGCAAGTAGGAAGTGTTCAGGGACTGCTTGGTGGCCTCGCGCAGGTCGCACACGCCGCAGCCGCCGCCTACGTTGGTGACCAGATCGGAACCCGGCAGCTGGTACGGCGCCGAGGAGTAGTTGGTATCCAAGCTAATGCCCTGCTGCAGTGCAGCGGCAAGCGCCATGATCTTGAAGGTCGAGCCGGTCTGCAGCGGGGCGTTGGCGTAGTCCCAACCGTTGGAATCATGCCCGCCGAAGTAACCGCGCACCGCACCCGTCTTCGGGTCAATGGTTACAGAGGCCGCGCGCGCATCCTCTTGCAGCGGCGCCAACTGGTCATCGACTGCCTGCACTGTATTGTTTTGCACGTTCATATCGATGGTGGTGGTAATGCGCAGGCCACCGGTAGAGACCTGGTTTTCCGAAATTCCCACCTCTTCAAGCTCGCGGATGACCTGGTCCTTAATGTGACCATTAGCGCCCGGGGCTTCCGTATATGCCGAATACTCAGAGGGGTCGCGCGTCTCCGGGAAGACCATCCCATCGCGCTCTTCCTTGCTGAGATCGCCCATGTCCACGAGGCCATCAAGCACGTAGTTCCACCGGTTTTCGGAACCTTCCTGGTTCACGCGCGGGTCCAGACCAGACGGCGACTGGATAAGGCCGGCGAGCATAGCACCTTCCTCTGGAGTGAGGTCCTTGGCGTCCTTATCAAAGTAGGCATTGGATGCAGCCTGGATGCCATAGGCATTGCGGCCGAAGTAGACCGTATTCAGGTAGGCGTTAAGGATGTCCTCTTTTTCCCACTCGTTGGTCATCTTGATGGAATAGATGAGCTCGCGCGCCTTGCGCACGTAGGAGTATTCGTTGCCCACCAGGGTGTTTTTCACGTACTGCTGGGTAATCGTGGAACCACCACCGGCGGTGTCATTGCCGGTGACCTTACCCAGTACCGCGCGGCCCAAACCGGTGAAGGAAAAGCCAGAGTTATCCCAGAAGTCGCGGTCCTCGGCGGCGAGCACGGAGTCCTGCACAAAGTCGGGTACCTCATCCAAGGTCACGTGCGTGCGGTTGCCTTCCGGCGGCACCAAGCGCGCCAGCTGGGTGTCGTTATCGGAGGCATAGATGGTAGAGACCTGGTTATTGGCCAGCTCTTTGGGCTCCGGAACGGTGTATTGCGAATAGGCATACGCAAAAAGGCCTGCAGGCAGTGCCACAAAAACCAATAGGAGGGCCACAACGACCCACGGCCAGATGCGGCGCTTTTTGGGTTCTTCGCCTTCTTTACGGCGGTCCACCTTTGTGGACTCGCCAGTAGATTGCTTCTCGGTCACTGATTCGTGTCCTCATTCATCCCTGGTAACAAACTAAATAATTGCAGCTTACTGCCTAAGGCGGTGCGTCGAAAACTAACACGCGTTAAAAGCCGTTGCAGAACGCAACAAATGATTCCACCGGCAGTGTCGGCAGACCTCCACCTCATGCACGGTAAATTCCAGGCCTTCACCGACAAATTCCGCTATTTCTTTCTCGCTGCGGGCGCTCCCGGCGCGCCGGCCTAGGCTCTCGCCGTACACCCACCGGGTCAGGCGCAGGTCCTCCCCGCAGACCGGGCAGGGCTTATCCATGGTGCGGCCGTGGTGCTCGGCGGCGGCCCGGAGGAGGAAGTCCGCATCGCACACCTCATCGCGCCCCAAGTGCCCGGCGCGGTATTCGCGGACGTGTTGGGTGCGCTCCCATTCGTGGGAAAGCTCGTGCTTGAAGGCAATGGAATTCACCCGCATTATCTTAATTTCCTCTTCTTGATCGATCCATATGCCGTCGTGCTACCACCAGGCATAATTTCTGGCCTAACGTTGCGCAGGCACCACACAGCAACGAATTTATAAAGGAGCATAGTGTGTCTGACAAAGTAAAGGTCGCCATCGTCGGCGTCGGCAACTGCGCCACGTCCCTTATTCAGGGCGTGGAGTTTTATCGCAACGCCGCAGCAGAGGAAAATATTCCTGGCCTGATGCACACCCAGTTCGGGCCCTACCACGTCGGCGATATTGAGTTTGTCGCGGCCTTCGACGTCGATGGAGACAAGGTGGGCAAGAATCTTGCGGAGGCTACCCGCAGCTCCCGCAACTGCACCATCACCATCGCAGACGTTCCAGACCTCGGGGTCACCGTTCAGCGCGGCCCCACCATGGATGGCCTGGGGCGCTACTACCAGGAATCCATCACGGAATCGGACGAAGCTCCTGCCGATGTCGCAGCTGCCCTTCGCGAGGCCGGTGCCGAGGTCGTTGTTTCCTACCTGCCGGTGGGTTCCGAAGAAGCGGATAAGTTCTACGCTCAGGCCGCTATCGACGCTGGTTGCGCATTTGTGAACGCCCTGCCGGTCTTCATTGCTTCTGACCCAGAGTGGGCAAAGAAGTTTGAGGACGCCGGCCTGCCCATCGTGGGCGATGACATTAAGTCCCAGGTTGGCGCCACCATTACCCACCGCGTTTTGGCAAAGCTTTTTGAAGACCGCGGCGTGCGCTTGGACCGCACGATGCAGCTCAACGTGGGCGGCAACATGGACTTCAAGAATATGCTGGAGCGCGAGCGGCTTGAGTCTAAGAAAATTTCCAAGACTCAGTCCGTGACCTCCAACGTGCACAACTCCCCTATCGCTGGCAAGCGCGCAGACCGCAATGTCCACATCGGCCCGTCGGACTACGTGGAGTGGCTAGATGACCGCAAGTGGGCTTATGTCCGCTTGGAGGGTTCCGCATTCGGCGAGGTCCCGCTGAACCTGGAGTACAAGCTCGAGGTCTGGGATTCCCCTAACTCCGCCGGCATCATTATCGATGCCGTCCGCGCCGCTAAGATCGCTTTGGACCGCAAGGTTGCCGGACCGGTACTTTCCGCTTCCTCTTACCTGATGAAGTCTCCTCCAGTACAGAAGGCTGACGATGTCGCGCGCAACGAGCTGGAAGATTTTATTAAAGGAAGCTAATTTTTTCGCCGCGATACTACCGCCAGGCGGTAGTGCACGATAGAATTTAGTTCTATGACGCAACACCATGATGAGACGGACCCAACGAAGTCCCCGTCCAACTACGAGGACGCGGTAGAGGTAGCGCGGGATATCCAACCGGCGCTCAATAAGTTAATCCTTATTTTCCAGCGCACCGCAGAGGGGTCATCGCTAACTACCTCGCAGGTCTCCATCATGAATCAGTTGCGCTTGCGCGGGCCGTCCCGCGTATCCACCATTGCCCAGGCGGAGCTTATCCGCATGCCCACCGCGTCCAACGCGCTCTACCAATTAGAGCGCCGCGGGTTCGTGGAACGCCACCGCGATGAGGAAGATCGCCGCGGGGTGCTGGTTGCGCTGACCCAGCTGGGCGAGTCCGAATTGTCCATAGTTTCCGGGCAACGCGCCGCCGCCCTTGCGGAGATTATGCGGTGGCTCGAGCCCGAGGACTTGGCCACCGCCCGCGAGATGGGTGCTGTCATTTCCAAGCTTGCGGATGTCTACCGCCCCACCATGGATAGCGAGTAGCGAGCTCGCGGCTGCATGCAATTTTAATTTTGCGACCGCAACAGACGATAATGAGGCTTAGTACTCATAAAGCTTTCGCATACATATTCATTCTATGGGCAAAAAATCTAACCAACCGCTGCTGCCGACCCTGCATAAAGGCTCGGCCAAGGAACCGTTGCGCATCCTCATTTCTTGGAGTCCTTCCTCCTCCGGTACGGAACCCCTCGACTTCGCCGCATGGCTATCGCGCACCGCGGTGATAGAGGTACGCGTTATTTCCACGGTTTTCCAGCCGTGGACCACAACGTCCCTATCCAAGCTGGGCGGGAAATACAAGAAGTGGTTTAAAGAGCAGAAGCAGGCGTGCGCGACAGCCACCGCTGCGGCCCTGACGGAGGCAGGTATCCCGGAAAAATACTGGGACGATACGCCTTCCGTGCTTGTCGATGGCCCCTCCCGCCCCCAACTCCTTACTGAGATGGCCCAGGATTTTCAGGCTGATCTTATTCTTTTAGGCCCCAACCAGGCCGCTCCCAAGGGGCGCTTTTTCCCCAGTTCAACCGCAGATACCCTGCTGCACTACTCGCCGCAATCCTTAGGGCTTATCCCACGCAAGGCCAAGTTATCGAAACACGGCGTGACCCGCTTTAATTTTGTCATTACGGAGCGCGGTGACCGTGCGGATAGGGAATTATTGGGCGCAGCCGCGCTGGCGGATCGCTGGGATTTGCCCCTGCGCATCTTGGCTTTCTCAGCAAATGACCTGCTGAATTCCCCGTCGAAGGATAAAGGCGATATTGCGCTCAAGCTCACTGCGGAGTGGCACGAGGATTCGTTGGCAATGCTCGACCGGGCTCGCGACCACATCCAAGATTTCTTCCCCGAGCTCGAGGTCTCCTCCGAGATCGGCTCTGGGGCCGGGTGGTCCGGTGCGGTTGATTCACTCAAGTGGAAAAAGGGCGATCTGATGTTGATGGCCTCTGCCCCACAAGGCCCCATCGCGCGAGTCTTTTTGGGTTCTACCGCAACCGAGTTGCTCCCTCATATTCGCGTACCGGTACTCATTCACCCCGCGACCGACTAGGCTTTGATTTATGAGCTCGCGCCCAGAGCACCCCGAAAACGACCTGACGACCGACGCCGATTATGCCAACTTGCGCCGGCCTGAGCCGCAAAGCTTCGATGATTTGGCAGACGAGCCCGATCCCGTCGAGGTAGCCGCCGCCAACCGGCGCTCCACGCGGCAAGCCATCTGGTACATGGTATCCGTGCTGGTCATCTCCGCGCTGTACGGCTTCGGTGTCGCGCTCTTTTCGCGCCTTAGCGGCGGCCCACTGTGCGAGGATGGCACCGCAAGCTGGCTGTGTACCGCGGGACAAAGAAACTTCTTTGCCATCTCCACCATGATCATCCCGCTGCTGGGCATGATTGGCTGCGCGATCATTATGGTGCGCAAGCTGCGCCGCTACCTGCGCTGGCGCAGCTGGATGGCGATCTTTTGGGTGGTGGCCTTCAATTTCATGATTTGGGCCATTAGCGATATCCAGCTGCTATTGGTGCGCTAGCCCCCCGCACCTGACTGGCCAAGCTAGCTGGCAAGGTGCAGGGCCACTTCCTCACAATCCGGTCGCCCGCAGTGTTGGGTTCCACATTTTGTATGCAGTCATCACAGATACGCAGTTTTCTCCACACTCCGTCATGGCTTGGCCGTCTGCCAAAACTGTTCCCACTCTTTAGCTTCAGTACACCAACTATTTCTTTCTTTGGCGTATTTTGCTTTCTCACCACCATGAGTCGCAGTCTCAGCTTCTAACGGAACTAGCACTGTGAGTTGACCATTTCGGGTCGTAGCTGCTCACTCCCCAATACAGATCGGGCGACTTTTTTGATCCACTGTCCTTTGTCAAGTACCTAACCACCCAACCGAGTACGCATAAGCGCGGCCCCGCCTACTATGTTCTATGAGTAGACGAGGCCGATGCGTAAAGAAGTCAAAGATTTTACGCTACTTGTTTTGAGTTACCTTTCAGGTTTCGAGCTAACAGGGTACAAAAGGTCGACATCACTAGTCCCGCACCGACTACCCAGATAAGAGCCGGCGAGAAAATTGTAGGTTGCCCGTCGCCTTTTAAACCAATTAACAGACCGACTGCAATGGCAATGACACCGATGATCATTCCTACCAACTGTACCTTCGCGGACTGTTTTGAAAGGACTAACGTGATAATTGCGGAAACCACAGAAAGAACAATGACCACTGTACCAATCCAACTGATTCTGACTGGGGCCATAAGAATGAGAGCCACCCCTAAAACTGCCGTCACCAATTCAGGCCAAACTGGACGGAGTTTTCCATTTGCCATAGTTACTCTCCTTCGCTTTCCCTATCCTGAAATCGTAGGGTTCCACTGGCTAGGATGCGCCGCAGTCACCGCAGCAAAATAAGTTGCCGCAGTTGCAAGACAGCCTCCTCTACGAGGATCTGCTACGTTTGGATAGACACTCTTGCAAATATGAACCATGTCCTTATTTAGCTGGACATTGCAATCCACACGCTCACTGGGGTTCTGATGGGCACCGTAGCACATATCATGCTTTGCGCATGCGCCAGAAAAATCAGCATTATCGCCAGGAGCAGGGAACTGATCCGGAGACTTCGTACAATAGTCATTCAGACTTCCCTTTGAAGGGTCATACACATAACCCGGTGGGGGTTCAATTCCTGCTCGGTTGAACATTACAATGTGCTTATCGGCAAGAGCCTTTTGTGTCTCAGTAGAAACTGTTACAGGTTTCTCCTTAAATTCTGCGTCGAGATCAAGATTTTGCGAGGCTGCCCACCCATCCAGATTCTTCGCAATTTCGGGAGTCACTTCTTTTCCAACAGCACCATTGACCGCGTTTACCGTCTCATTAGTTTGTTCAGCTGCAATGGCGGACGGAACCGTAGCAGAAACCGCGCCTAGGGCAACGAGTGCAGCTGCGGCAACGCGCCCCCCCCTTCATCTTAAAACTGAGCATAAAACCAAACTCCTCAAGTCGAATGTGAAAGCCTTCGCCCCGCCTGCTACCGATACGTTAAACCTTTCAAAGTAACGGTTAAAAGCTAAGGCCCACAAAACGTAACACGCTTGGAAATGACTTGCAGTAGATAACAGAGCGGTAACACTCCACTAACATTTTAGTTAAAACTATGCCCATTCTAAGACTAGGAAAAACATCTTCTGTGCACTGCTTCTACGAATCTCGCGCCTGTTTCGACACCTTCTAACAATCCATAATCAAGACTTCGACTTTTGATCGACGAGATGCGCAGCTACCTCGGCGCAATCCGGTCGCCCGCAGTGTTGGGTTTCCACATTTTGGATGCAATCATCACAGATGAGCACCTGTTGGCGGCACGTGTCCTCATTAATGCAGTTGTGGAAGGTATTAGTTCCCTTGCCGCAGTGCACGCAGTGGCCTAATTGGATAAAGCCCGGGTCCTCTAGTCCTTGGCCAAATTCCTGGTGCATGCGCTTGTCAAAGACGTACATGGAGCCTTCCCACAGCCCATCATTGCCGTACTTTTCGCCGTAGCGCACGATGCCGCCATCGATTTGGTAGATCTCGTTGAAGCCGCGGTTCTTCATTAGAGAGGAAAGGACCTCGCACCGGATCCCGCCGGTGCAATAGGAGACGACAGGCTTGTCCTTCATCCAGTCATATTTGCCGGATTCCAGTTCCTCGATGAAGTCATGTGTGGTGCGCACATCCGGCACGACGGCATTTTTGAACTTGCCAATCTCTGCTTCCATGGCATTGCGGCCATCGAAGAAGACGACGTCATCGCCGCGCTCTTCTACCAGCTTGTTGACCTCTTCCGGCTTGAGGTGCGTGCCGCCGCCGACAACTCCGTTTTCATCCACCTTTAGCTCGCCCGGCGCGCCAAAGGCCACGATTTCATCGCGCACCTTGACCGATAGGCGCGGGAAATCCTCGGCTCCGCCATCGGACCACTTGAACTGCATACGCTTAAAGCCCGGGTACTCACGGGTTTGGCGCACGTAGCGCTTGCAGGCATCCATGTCGCCGCCGACGGTGCCATTGATGCCGTGTTCCGAAATGAGGATGCGCCCCTTCAAGCCCAAGGACTCACATAGGGTGCGCTGCCACAGCATGACAGCGGTCGGATCCTCGATGGGGGTAAAGCAGTAATACAGGAGAACTTTGCCGATAGTCACGCCCATAATCTTAGGCGCGCTACCGGCAAGATCCCCAATTCCTTAGCGCTTCTGGTACAGCGCCTTCTTGCGGGCGAAAACCGGATCCGAGGTCACGAGCACGCCGAGGTTGCGGAAGATTCCCTCATCCACCGAGCCCAGGATGGTGGTGGTGTGGACGTCGCAGCCGGCGAGTTCCTTGATCTGTTCCAGCGCCTTGCGGGCATCCTCGTCCTTCGCGGCGGATACGGAAAGCGCGATGAGCACCTCATCGGTGTGCAAGCGTGGGTTGGAAGATCCCAGGTGCTTGGTCTTCAGCGTTTGGATTGGCTCTATCGACTCCGGCGAGAGCAAGTGCGTATCGTCATCGATGCCGGCTAAGTACTTGAGGGCATTAAGCAACATCGCCGCGGAGCACCCCAGCAGCGGGGAGGTGCGGCCGGTGATGATGGTGCCATCGTGCAGCTGCATCGCGGAGGCGGGGCCATCGGTTTCCTCCGCACGCTTGCGGGCCGGGCCAACCACTGGGCGGTCATCGACTTTGATGCCGGCCTTTGCCATGACGACGGCGGCGCGCTCGGACTGCTCATCGCCCAGCCCGGCGCGGGCTTCTTCTACCTTGGCCTTGAAATAGCGGCGGATGATTTCCTGCTGCGCGGCGGCGCGGCAGACCGCATCATCGGTAATGCAGTAGCCGGCCATATTCACGCCCATGTCCGTGGGCGATTCGTACGGCGTGGTGCCGGTAAGCTTTTCCAGCAGGGTCCGCAGCAGCGGGAAGGCCTCGACGTCGCGGTTGTAGTTGACCGTGGATTCGCCGTGGGCACTCAAGTGGAAGTGGTCAATAATATTGGAATCGTTCAAGTCCACGGTGGCGGCCTCATAGGCGAGGTTGACCGGGTGCTCGAGGGGAAGATTCCAGATGGGGAAGGTCTCAAACTTGGCGTAACCAGCGTTATTGCCGCGCTGGTGCTCGTGGTAGACCTGCGATAGTGCGGTGGCGAGCTTGCCGGAACCAGGACCTGGGGCGGTCACAACGACCAAATCCCGGGAGGTTTCGGCAAATTCGTTCTTACCAAAACCATCCTCAGAGACAATGAGGTCCGTATTCGTGGGATAGCCAGGGATAACGCGGTGGCGGGCTACCTTGAGGCCGAGGCGCTCAAGCTTTTCGATGAACGCTTCTGCCTGCGCATTTCCGTCTTCCACCTGGGTCATGACGATGTTTTCAACCAAGAAGCCACGGCTGCGGAATACATCCACCAAGCGCAGAAGGTCGTCTTCATACAGGATGTCTAAATCGGCGCGTACCTTGTGGCGGGCAATGTCTTTGGCATTGATGCACGGGAGGATTTCGATTTCCTCTTTAATGCGTTCCAGCATGGCGATCTTGTTATCCGGGGTAAAGCCCGGCAGCACGCGGGAGGCGTGCATATCATCGAAAAGCTTGCCGCCCATTTCCAGATAGAGCTTTCCACCGATTTCTTCGCGGCGGGCCTGGATGTGCTTTGACTGCAGCTCAATGTATTTTTCTCGGTCAAAACCGATTTTATGCGTCATGATTTATCGACCCTTCAATAGAAATAAAATCAATCCGCGCTTCGAGTTTACTCTTTTTTATTCCCCAGCGCCACGCGCCCTAGTTGGGGGCGACCAACTATTTCACTACACTGAAGCTATGCCTGAAGGTCACGTGATCCACCGCCTAGCCCTCACACTCAATGCTGACTATCGCGGGATGCCGCTCAGCGTGACCAGCCCGCAAGGCCGGTTTGCCACCGAGGCGGCCATCCTGGACGGTACAGAAATCGACCACGCAGAGGCCTTTGGCAAGCACCTCTTCGTGCACTTCACCGCCGCGGACCCAGCGCATATCCTCTATATTCACCTAGGGCTCATCGGCAAGCTGAGCTTCGAACCGCGCGAGGAAACCCGCGGGCAGGTCCGCATACGCATAGACAATGGGACGCAGGCCGCACAGCTGCGTGGACCCCAATTTTGCCTGCTGCTTACGGAGGAGGACTACCAGGCGCGGCTCACCAAGGTGGGCCAGGATCCACTCCGCGCCGATGCCGATCCTGAAGCCCTGTGGGCCAAGGTGCACAAATCCCGCCGCAGCATAGGCTCCCTCATGATGGACCAGCACCTGTATGCCGGTGTGGGCAATATCTACCGCGCGGAGGCCCTCTTTCGCGCCGGCCTCTCCCCTTTCACTCCTAGTAAGGATGTTTCCCGTGAAACATTCTTCGCCATCTGGAAAGACCTGGTAGAGCTCATGAACTACGGCGTGGAGCACGGCCGCATCGATACCGTGCGGGCCGAGCACTCCCCCGAGGCCATGGGCCGCGACCCGCGCAAGGATGATCACGGCGGCGAAGTCTACGTCTACCGGCGCGCGGGCCTGCCCTGCTATGTCTGCGGCACCCCGATTGCGGAACAAGTAATGGAGGGCAGGAACCTCTTTTGGTGCTCCACCTGCCAATCCGCTGCTTAAGGCCTATAGTGGCGGGCATGCGACCTGCCTATAGTGTATCCGCCGTTCGTTCCGCCGAGTCCGCGCTCCTCGCACAGCAGAGCCACGATGATGAGCTCATGCGCCTGGCCGCGCGGGGCATTGCCGCCACGGCGAAATCCATGCTGACAGGCCCAGCGCCTCGCCGCATCTCCATCCTGGCCGGGCCTGGCGGCAATGGCAGCGATGGCCTTTATGCAGGCGCTTTCCTCGCCGAGGAGGGCTATGGCGTCGAAGCAATCCTCGTCGCCGGTTCCGCGCACGACCCAGCGCTGCAGGCCTTTAAGGCCGCCGGAGGAACCATTACTGAGCAACCGCGCGCGGAGGCCACAGGCCTGCTTATTGATGCCGTCGCTGGCCTCAACTCCACCCGCGGCCTCAGCGGAGCGGGTCTTGCCGCGTACCGCGCGGCCAAGCAGCACGATATCCCGGTGCTTTCGGTGGATATCCCCTCTGGCATCAACGCCGATACGGGCGTGGCGGCGGAGAACGCCGTCGAGGCAACGATTACCGTGAGCTTCGGTTGGGCGCGCGCCGGCCACATCTTCGCCCCGGAATGCGGCACGGTGGTCCTGTGCGATCTGCATCTACCCAACGGGCCGCGGTCCTTTGCGGAGGAACTAACGGCCACGGCCGAGCCGGCGGGCTATATCGCCAACGAGCCCACCATCGATCTCCCCTTCCAGTGGCCCGCGGAGCCCGTGCTTGCCGATGCCCACCTCGGCCACGTCACCGCCCCCAAGCCCGTGGGCTGCACAGGGCCCATCGTGGATCCCACTCCCCACGCTTCGAGCACGAAATACACCGGCGGGGTCACCGCTATCTGTGCTGGCAGCAGCGCCTATCCCGGCGCGGGCATTCTAGCGGCTACCGGCGCGGTGCGCGCGACGCCCTCCATGGTGCGGGTGATAGATAACGATGCCGTGGTCCCCCACCTGCCCGAGGTGGTTCCTCACCCGAGCGCCGAGGATAAGGTGCATGCCCAGGCGTGGGTAGTTGGCCCTGGCCGCGGCACCGATGAGGCGGCAGCCAGCGAGCTCCGCGCCGTCTTGGATCGCGGGCTGCCCACCATCCTGGATGCCGATGCCCTGACGCTGCTCGCCCAGAGCGCTGAGCTGCGCGATCGCGTCCGCTCCCACCCGCGCATCATTCTTACCCCGCACGCCGGCGAGTTCCGCCGACTCTACGAGGCCACCCTCGGCCGCGAGCTCGATCTCAGCGAGGGCGTGGGCCCGCGCCAGCGCGAACTGGCCGAGGACTTGGACTGTTTTATCCTGCACAAGGGCCGGATCACCACGGTGACCGCGCCGGGCCAGGCCATCTACGGGATGAATGCCGGCCACTCTTATGCGGCCACCGCCGGCTCCGGCGACGTATTATCGGGCATCCTCGGCGCCACCATTGCGCAGGTAGACCACGCGAAGGCCGATACCGAGTACATCATCATGGAGATCCTCCACGCCGCCGCCCTACACCAGCACGCCGCGGCCATTGCGGCACATACCCCCGATGGTTTCGGCATTTGCTCCGCTTCCCAAATCGCCGCGGCGATGCCCCAGTCCATCGCCCGCCTGCTAGTTATGCACCGTTAACGTCTTGCTTGCTCACGCGGCCGTCTTTGACCTCAACCACGTGGTCGGCGAAGGTGAGCAAGGAGCGATCGTGGGTGACCAGCACGGTGGCGGTGTGCATCTCCTGGGTAATATCGCGCAGCAGGCGGATGATTTCCTGCGAAAGGTGAGAGTCGAGGGCGGAGGTGGGTTCATCGGCAAGCAGCAGGTTCGGCTCATCCATCAAGGAGCGCGCGATATTGACGCGCTGGCCTTGGCCGCCGGAAAGCTGGCCGATGCGGCGATTGCCCATCCCCTTAAGGCCGACGAATTCTAGCAACTCATCGGCGCGATCCTTGCGCAGCTTGCGCCCGGCCATGTGGTCCATGATGAGCAGCTGATCGCGCACCTTGAGCGAGGACAACAGGTTCGACTGCTGGAAGATGATGGAATTCGTGCCATTGACCTCGACGGTGCCGGAGTCCGGCGTGATGAGCCCTGCCCCGACGGAGAGCAGCGTGGACTTACCGGAACCGGACTCGCCCACAATCGCGGTGAGGGTATCGGAGTCGGCGCTAAAGGTGGCATTATCAAGCGCCGTGGTCGTCGTCGTACCGTCCTGAAAGGTGACGGTGGCGTTGCGAATATCAAGGATGGTGGACATTTTAGGCATTTCCTCCCAATGCATCGAGGGGGTTGGCTTTGGCTACGCGGCGGGTGGAAACCAAGGCACCGGCCATGCCCAGGATCCAGATGCCCACCGCGGGAACGATGATGGTGCGCACGGATACGTCGAAGGGGACGGTGCCGGAGGCCAGCAGGCCAAGCAGCCAGCCGACGAACGCGCCGAGGATGGTGCCGGCTGCCAAAATCAGTGCGGCTTGGGCCAGGGCATCGCGCAGCAGGTAGCGCACCGAGGATCCCAGGGCGCGCAGGATGGAAAGATCGCGGGTGCGCTGCAGGGTCCACACTGTCAGGAAGGCGACGGTGACTAATGCGGAGATGCCGTAGAGGAAGCCCTGCATGGTCAACAGCGAACCGCGCTCGGACTGATAAGCGGGCAGGCCGGAGAAGGAATCAGACATCTCGACCGAGCCGGGGACCTCTTCGGAGTGCAGGGCAACCGTGCCGACCACACCGTCTGGTGCCTGGCTCACCTTCTGCCAAGTCTCTGTAGATACCCATACCACCGGCGAGTGGGAAAACTGCGTTTCCGGAACGGTGCCCTCTACGGAAAGGTCTACCCCACCGATATTCACGGAGCCGGAGGCCTCAATGGTGTCAGAGAGGACGGCGCCATCTTCCGGGACGGTGGCGTTGGTATTCGGGATGGTCGTGCCAGCCGGCAGGCCCATCACGCCTACCGCGCCCTCGCCCTCCAGCTTGGTTTGCGCGGTGCCTAAGGCAATCGCATCGCTTGAAAGATCCTTCTCGTGGATCTCGGACTCGTTGTAGGCGGGCTCTTCGGTAGAAAAGGTGACGTAGGGGTGATCTTGCGCCACGGCCTCAAGCGCCGAGGTATTTTGTTTGGACAGGCCCTCCGTCAGGCCGGAGAGCATAACCAAGAGCAGGGTGATAAGCGCCACGGTGCCGCCGATGAGCCCGAAGCGGCCGCGCGCTGCGGTGATTTCACGAATAGCTAAGAACATACTTCTATAGTCCCTTTGCGCAGGTCAGAAGTAATCGGCGGCCTAGTTGAACCTCCAGTCAACCAACTGGTTGATCCCTCATCCACCCTCCGGCAGATACTGTAGGAAATTGTGTTTTCCGGACAGAAATTATGGCTCTGGGGCTTATACGCCATGTTCGCGTTCCTGCTGCTTTTCGGCGTGGCCCGCGCCTACATCGATGACCGCCTAGACGCCCGCGCCATCCTTTTGGCCATCGCCCTAGCCGCGGTGTACGCGGCCGCGCGCTGGCTTCCCACCTGGCTCTGGCTCACCGGGCTGTGCCTGCTCTGGTTGGGGCTGATGGTCCACGCGCAAGATTTCATGTGGCTCGAGTTCCCGCTCATCTTCGTCTTCCTGCGCGCCTTGCCCAAGTGGCCCGGGCTTATCTCCATCACGGTGCTGTGGGCGGCGGCCGCCTTCATTCCCGCGTGGCTGCATCCGGATGGCTGGTCCATCGCCGCGGCCATCGGGCCGCTTATCGGCACGACCTTTGCCGCGGGCGTGTTTTATATCCAGCGCCGGTTGCAGGCGGAGGCGGCGCACCACAGGGACATCGCCAAGCAGCTGCAAGAAACCCAGGCCGAGCTGGCCGCCAGCGAGCACCAGGCCGGGCGCTTGGAAGAGCGCGAGCGCCTGTCCCGGGATATCCATGACACCGTGGCCCAAGGGTTGAGCTCCATCCTGCTGCTTTCGCGCGCCGCCCGGAATACCGATGACCTAGAGACCAAGAACGAGCAGCTCGCCGTCATCGAGGACACCGCAGGCGAGAACCTGGCCGAGGCGCGCCGCTTCGTGCGCGAGCTCGGCGGGCCCGATGAGCGCCTGGAGACCCAGCTGGATTCCATCCTGTCCCAGATGCGCCGGCGCACGGAGGCCCTTGGTGAGGACACCACCTTTGACCTTGTGGTTTCCGGCAGCGGCAGCGTACCCAGCGATATCAAGCAAGTGGTCGTGCGCGCCGCGCAAGAGGGCCTTAATAACGTGATCAAGCACGCGCACGCCTCCCGCGCGGTGGTCACCCTGGGCCTTTTCGAGGATGCAGTCACCCTGGACGTCGTGGATAATGGGCACGGTGTAGTTGCGCCCCCGCGCCACGGCGATGACAGCGGTTTTGGCTTGCAAGGATTGTCCCAGCGCGTGGAGAGCGTCGGTGGCTCCCTGAGCCTCGAATCCGGCGATGGCACCGCCCTTGCCATTAGAATCCCCCTCAAGGAGCAGCCCCATGGTTAACGTCATGCTTATCGATGATCACCCCGTCGTCCGCGCCGGGCTGCGCGCGATACTCAATACCTTTTCCGATGTCCGCGTGGTCATGGAAGGCGATAATGGCGCGGACGTGGACAAGCTCTTTGCCGATGGCTCCCCCGAGGTCGACGTCGTGGTCTGCGATATCCAGATGCCAGGAGTCGATGGCATCACCGCCACCAAAAAGCTGTCCGAGGCCGGTGGCCCGCCCGTGCTTATCCTCACCACCTATGACACCCAGGCGGATATCCTGGCTGCGGTCGAGGCCGGCGCGATGGGCTACCTGCTCAAGGATTCGCCCGAGGAAGAGCTGCACGAGGCGGTGCTCAATACCGCCGCGCGCCGGCGCACCCTCGCCCCAGAGGTGGTCAACCTCTTGGCCCAGCGCGTGGGCCAGCCGGAGCAGTCCCTGTCCACGCGCGAGCTGGAGATCCTCCGCGCGCTCGCGACCGGATCTTCCAATAAGGAGCTGGCCAACCAGCTCTTCATTTCTGAGGCCACCGTGAAGACGCACCTCATTCACATCTATCAGAAGCTGGGCGTAGATACCCGCACTGCTGCGGTAACCGTGGCCCGCGAGAGGAAGCTCATTTAATGCTGGACTGCATCGTCATCGGTGCCGGGCAAGCGGGCCTGGCCACCAGCTATTACCTGCGCAGGAAGGGACTCGACTTCCAGATCCTCGATGCCGAGCCCTCCCCCGGCGCGGCCTGGCGCCACGCGTGGCCGTCGCTCACGCTATTTAGCAATAGCGCGTCTTCCAACCTGCCCGGCTGGCCGATGCCCCACCACGACGGTTTCCCGCCCGCCAGCCACGTCATTGATTACTTCGCCCGCTACGAACAGCGCTATGACCTGCCCGTACGTCGGCCGGTGCGGGTCCAGGAAGTCAGCCACGATGGCGAGAACTTTCATGTCACCACCGATGACGAGCTTCTTAACGCGCGCACGGTGGTAGCGGCCACGGGCACGTGGTCCTCGCCGTTTATCCCCTACTACCCCGGCTCCTTTGCCGGGCGGCAGTGGCACTCGGCGTTCTACCCCGGGCCCGATCCTTTCCGCTGCGAGTCCGTCGCCGTCGTTGGGGCGGGCAACTCCGGGGCCCAAATAGCCGCGGAGCTCGTGCTTTCCGGCGTAGATACCACGTGGTTTACGGCGAAGCCGCCGCGGTGGATGCCCGATGACGTCGACGGCCGCGTGCTCTTCCAGCGCAATCGCGCCCGCCTTAATGCCATGATGCGCGGCGAGCCCGACCCCGGCGCGGATACCAACTTGGGCGATATCGTCGTCGTTCCTCCCGTCAAACGCGCCCGCGATGAGGGCCTGCTGGAGGCCTCCCCCATGTTTTCCAGTCTCGATGAGGTGAAGGCAGACCACCTCATCTGGTGCACCGGGTTCCGACCTGCGCTGGGTCCTTTCCGCGCGCTTCTCGATGGCCGCACCCCCACCGTCGAGGGCCTGTTCCTCGTTGGCTACGGCACTTGGACGGGACCAGGATCCGCAACGATTACCGGGGTGAGCCCGTTTGCCAAGCAGGCCGCGGGGGATATAGCCAAGCTCTGCTCCCCCAACCTTTAGCTGCCCAAAAATGGTTGCATCACAATTCACGTACCATGGTGAGCATGAGCACGCTACTTGTTACCCGTAACGAAGACAAATCCGTCACTACCTCCTTTGAGGAGGGAGAATTCCTCGGCGAGGGCGACCTGACCGTTGATGTCTCCTATTCCTCGCTGAACTACAAGGACGCGATGGCGATCACCGGCGATCCCGGCGTCGTCCGCACCAACCCGCTGGTGCCCGGCATCGACGTGGTCGGCACCGTATCCGATTCGAATGTGCAGCGCTTGCCGGTGGGTACTTTGGTTGCCTCCTTTGGCGATGGCCTCGGCGAATTCCGCCACGGCGGCTACACCCCGAAGCAGCGCGTCAATTCCCGCGCCACCGTTGCCCTGCCTGCAGATTTCACCGCGGAGCAGGCCGCTGCCGTCGGTACCGCCGGCTACACCGCGGCGCTGTGCGTTAACTCGCTGCGTGGGCTTCCCGATGGCCCAGTCCTCGTCACCGGTGCCACCGGCGGCGTTGGCTCCATCGCCGTCAACCTTCTGCGCAATGCCGGCTACGAGGTCCACGCCATGACCGGCCGCCCCGATGATTACGCCAACTACCTCCACGAGCTCGGCGCACATGAGATCATTGACCGCGCGGAATTCACCGAGCCGGGCAAGCCCCTGCAAAAGGCCGTCTACGCCGGCGCCGTAGACACCTCCGGTTCCCAAGAGCTGGCCAACGTCCTGGCCCGCACCAAGTGGGGCGGCACCGTTGCCGCTACCGGTATGGCAAGCGGCCCCGACCTGCCCGCCACCGTAATGCCCTTCATCCTGCGCAACGTGCACCTGGCTGGCGTGAACTCCGTCGATGCCCCGCTGCACTACCGTCAGAATGCTTGGCAGCTCCTTGCCCGCACCTTGGACCTGTCCATCCTAGAGTCCTTGACCAATACCCTTCCGCTGGAAGATGCGGTGGAGGAAGCACAATCCCTCATCAACGGCAGCCACCACGGCCGCACGGTGCTGAAGATTTCCTAAAGCCTTAGTCCTTTAGGGCCTACAGCTAGAAAGGCACCCCGTCACTCCTGGCGGGGTGCCTTTCCTGTGCCGTCTGGCCTACTTGAATTCTAGGTTTCGCCCGCCAAGTGCCGCGTTATCTTCCTCGAGATGGCCCCCAGCTGCCGCAGCTCCTCTTCCGTCAGGACGGAGACCACCTTGTCGTCCACCTTCGCGGTATGGCTCTCCAGTGCTGTAGCGAATGCTTCCTCGCCGACTTTCGTCACTGTGGCGTCAATAGCGCGGGGTCCTAACTCCTCCGCGTGCCGCCTCGTCACCAACTTGCGCCCCTCCATCCGGACCAGTTGTCGGTGCAGGCGCGATTTCTCCCACCCAAGTTCCGCGGCCAACTCATGCGGCCGGGTGCTCTGCCCACGGCGGCGCTGCAGGACGGCCAGCACCGCATAGTCGGCCTCACTTACATTCGCGGCTACCTGCAACTCGTGAGTTAACTCCTTGTGCAGCACCCGCTGCATCGCTACGAAGTCCGCCCACGCTGCACTTTCTTCTGGGCGCACAGTATCTCCCTTAAGCTTTGACTTAAATAGCATTATATACTGCGCAGTTGATTACTCAACTATGGATTAATGAACAGGGTTGATCCATCAACCCCTACCGTTTTTAGATGTACTGGATCAGGTTTACCAATAATCCATGTAGACTATACTTTTGCTAAGTTAATCGCATATACTTCGCTTTTCATAACCTATTTATAGGTTCAATAGTGTGCTGGATATTATCCATTATTAGGTATTGCGAATTACCCAGCGGCGTTTTTCGGTCGCCTGCAACTCCGGTCAGGCAGCCGGCTGTCTATGATGGCGGGCATGGATAAACTTTTTAGCACCTGCGGCTTCGATTTCCTGGACACCGAGGAACTCATCGCGGAACTACCCGCAAAGCGGACCTTGTGGGATGCACCTGCTTTTGATCAAGTGATCTACTACGCGGATCCCTCCGGCATCACCGTCACGGCGATGGAGTACGAGGGAGAGTGGACCGTTTTGCCGTCGTTCCGGGGTGGAGAAGACGCGGAGGCAACGCTATATCGCGCCATGCCTTTTATTGGCATCTTAGAAATGGAAGATCTCCGATGGGCGGTGCTTAGCGATGCCCCCTTTACGCTTCCCACCGGAAACCCCGTGGGCGGCGAAAAACTGCGCGGCCGAGTGCGGCCCGCAGTCGTTGCGCTGGACTATGAATTAACGGAACCGGCGGAGTTTTCGCTGCGATCCCCAGCCACGGAACGGTTTTATCAAAACTACAAGCCCAGCCTTCTCAATCCGCAGGTCGAGGTAGCGGGCACCGTGAACAATGTCGAGAAAAAGACCAATGAGCTTGGGGGAGGGGAGTTCTGGGTATGCGAAATCGACGGGCTCCCGCTCATCGTTGATGCCCCAATTGAAGCAGGCCAGGGAATCCGGGTGCACGGCATAGCGCTCTGCGCGACGGAATACTGGGATTAACCGCCTCGCTGCTAGGAGGATGTAGCTCCTAGCGTTGCGAAGCTGCAGGTACCAGGGCTACAAGGTGCTCGAGGTAGTCCCGCACGAAATCGATGGTGCTGGACGGCTCGATCTTTCCATCCTCGCCGATGATCTGGGGAGAATTTCCCAAGAATACCTCCGGCTGACCGGGCATCGGCATGTCGAAGTAGGACAAGGCTAGGCGTACGTTCTTGTGGGAAGAATAGCCACCCATGCGGCCAACGGAGTGACTGATGATGCCAGCCGGCTTATTCTTCCAGGCGACATCGGAATTGGGCTTGGACCCAATATCGATGGCATTCTTTAAACACGCCGGGATGGTCCGGTTATTCTCGCTGGTGACGAACAAAATCGCGTCCGCATCCTTAATTGCATTGCGGAAATCGGTGTACGCTTCCGGCGTGGGTTTATCCGCCACGTCAGGATCATCGTAGTCGAAATCATAGAGCGGGAGGTCACGCAGGTCATAGCGCTGGGACTCTACGTGCTCGGGGACCAGTTCCATGGCATGGTTGGCGATCTTCTTCGCAATGCTTTCCCGCCGCAGGCTGCCGACGAGTACAAGAAGTTTCATGATGTGTGTCCTTTCGTGTGGAGACTTGTTGGTTTTAGAAATCCCAGTCGGCATCGGAGGTCTCTACGGCTTTGCCGATGATATAAGAGGACCCCGACCCCGAAAAGAAGTCGTGGTTTTCATCCGATCCTGGCGTGAGTGCCGCAAGGATCTTCGGGTTGACCTGGCATTCCTCGTACGGGAAGAGGTTGGGATAGCCCAGATTCATCAGGGCTTTATTGGCGTTGTAACGCACGAACGTAGCAACATCATCCATAAGCCCGTACGGTTCATAGAGCTCGCCGGAATAGCGCATCTCCAGGCCATAGAGCTTGCGCACCAGGTTAAAGGTAAATTCCCGCATTTCTTCGCGGCGAGCTTCCGTGGCGTGGTCTAGTCCTCGCTGGAACTTGTATCCGGAGTAGTAGCCGTGGACCGCCTTATCCCGCAGGATGAGCCTGATCATGTCAGCGGTATTGGTCAGCTTCCCGTGCACGCTAAAGTGCAGTGGAAGATAGAAGCCCGCGTACAGCAGCAACGAGGATAAGAGGGTAGAGGCAACCTTGCGCTTTAGTGGGTCGTCGCCGTAGTAATGCACCATCACACTGGTAGCGCGCTGCTGCAATACTGGGTTATCCACGGCCCACGCATAGGATTTTTCGATCTCTTCGGTGCTGGCCAGGGTGGAAAAGATGGACGAATAGCTCCGCGCGTGCACCGCCTGCATGAAGGCGATATTGGTATAAACGGCCTCCTCATGTTCCGTCCGAGCATCTTGAATCTGGCTAATTTCGCCAACGGTAGCCTGCACGGTATCCAGTAGCGTCAACCCGGTAAAGACCCGGATGGTGAGGTCGCGTTCGGCTGGGTCCATGCGCGACCAGTCATTGCGGTCATTGGAAAGCGGGACCTTCTCCGGCAGCCAGAAATTCGAGGTCAGACGGTTCCATACCTCCAAGTCCTTGTCATCCCAGATGCGATTCCAGTTCACTGGGCGCAGCGGCGTGGAGGCATCGTGACGAAAATGCGGCGGGGTTTGGGATCG
Source organism: Corynebacterium sp. KPL2850 (assembly GCF_040225855.1). Lineage (NCBI taxonomy): Bacteria > Bacillati > Actinomycetota > Actinomycetes > Mycobacteriales > Corynebacteriaceae > Corynebacterium > Corynebacterium sp. KPL2850. Next base: position 57,926 of record NZ_JBEHFV010000006.1, on the reverse strand, counting down.
CTCAATGAGCTCTTGATATTTCATCGGTATTTTCTCTTTTCTTTGTCTTCGCGGCCCTAGCCGTCAGGCAATGGACGCGTGGGCGGTGGGGTAGAGGTGGTGCGCAAAGAAGTCCTGCAACCCTTCCCGTACGCGGGCAACATCGCGGTCGGTGCCGAGCAGCTCAAAGCGGTAGAGCTCAGGCACCCCGCACTTTCGGGCTATCTGTGGCCCGGCGCAGCAATACGCCTCACCAAAATTGGTATTTCCAGAGGTGATGACGCCGCGCAGGAGCGCGCGATTTTCCGGAACGTTGAGGAATTGGCGCACCTGCACCGGAATCGCCGCCTTGATATTGCCGCCACCGTAGGTCGGGACGATGAGCACAAAGGGCTCGGTGACATAGAGCATTCCTTCGCGCTTCGGCCGCAATGGAATCCGCGCCGCTGGAAAGCCCAGCTTGTGGACGAATCGGCGGGTATTTTCACTGACCGAGGAAAAATATACAAGATTAGCGGCGGTCTTAGTACCGCACGCTGGCGTCGAGGCTGTAGTCATCTCGCTCCTTAGTGGCTGCGCCGAGGCGAACTTTCTGCTTCAACTACAGATCTAACGTACTTTTAATTACGTCGCAACTAACCACCATTGACATGCGTAAATACCCCACCTTTCAAAAAGAGAGGGGGCAGGAAAGTTACATGCGCACCCACACGGCGCGGGCTGCGTGCGAGCTCAAAGAAAACGCCGCGGAATATTCGTTCTGGGCATTCTCGTTCTGGCTGCCCTCTACGCGCACTGCCATCCCGCCGGAATAAGGTTGGCTATCCCGTACGCTCACGACAGCGCCGATGGTCAGGTTATTCTCGCTAAAAAAGCGCAGCAGATCGGCATCTGCATCACTGATCCGATCGACTACGCCGGCCTCACCGGGCTCTAAATCGCTGAGTTTGCGCAGATCTCCTGGCTCGGACGCGGGGGTCGCGGCGTAGTCTGCGGGGTAGTCACCCGCGGCGCTGGGAATGGGGTCTCCATGCGGATCGCGGCGCGGAAACCCCAGTTCAGCGTCTATGCGCTCCAAAAAGAAGTCAGAGACGCAGTGCTCTAATTGCTCAGCCTCCGCGTGGACCTGGTCCCAGCGGTAGTGCAGGGATTCCACCAGGAAGGTCTCGATGAGGCGGTGCCGCCGCACCATGGCAAGGGCAAAGGCACGCCCCTCGGTGCTCAGCCCGATGGCACCATAAGGCGTATGGGTGACGAGGTCCTTTTTCTCTAGCCGCCGCACCGCATCCGACGCGCTGGAGAGCCTAACGCCTATGTGCTGGGCGAGCATCTTCACCGTCACGGGCTCGTCGTGCCATTCGCCCAGCTTAAACAGGGCCTTGAGGTAGTCCTGATTGGACGGCGAGAGGCCCGAGACGTCCACGCTCATTGGTTACTTAACCACCAGGTTCACCATCCGGCCGGGAACGTAGATCTTCTTCACCACGTTCTTGCCGGAGGTAAGGTCAGCCACCTTGGCATCGGCAAAAGCAGCCTCGAATACGGCGTCTTGGTCAGCATCGGCCGCGACGTTGATGCGGGACTTAACCTTGCCGTTGATCTGCACTGGCACCTGGATCTCATCATCTACCAGGTATTTCTCCTCAAAGGAGGGGAGTGGCTCGTAGGTGATGGTCTCATCGTGGCCAAAGCGCTGCCACAGTTCCTCTGCAATGTGCGGGGCGATGGGGGAGACCAGCTGGGCAATGGGCTCTACAGCCGCGCGCGGCGCTTCGGTGCGGTAGGTCTTGGTCAGGTAGTTGACGTACTCGATGAGCTTGGCCACGACCGTGTTGAGGCGCAGGTTCTCATAATCATCGCGCACGCCCGCGATGGTGCGGTGCAGCTGCTTCAGATCATCCTGGGTGAGCTCGGCATCGGTAGTTGCCAACTCACCGGTGTCCTCATTGATGGCTAGGCGCCACAAGCGCTGCAGGAAGCGCTGCGAACCGACGACGTCCTTGGTCGCCCACGGGCGGGAGGTATCCAGCGGGCCCATGGACATCTCGTACACGCGCAGGGTATCGGCGCCAAAGTCGCGGCAAATATCGTCCGGGGCCACGGCGTTTTTCAGGGACTTGCCCATCTTGCCGTACTCCTGGTTAACCTCTTCGCCGTTGTAGTAAAACTTGCCGTCCTTTTCCTCTACCTCCGCAGCAGGGACATACACGCCGCGGGAATCGGTATAGGCGTAGGCCTGAATGTAGCCCTGGTTGTACAGGCGGCGATACGGCTCCTGCGAGCTGACAAAGCCCAGGTCAAAGAGCACCTTGTGCCAGAAGCGGGCGTAGAGCAGGTGCAGCACGGCGTGCTCGACGCCGCCGACGTACAGATCCACACCACCCGGATCGTTCTCGCCGTGCTCATCTGGGCGCGGGCCGGTCCAGTAGCGCTCGTTTTCGATATCGCAGAATGCCTCACTATTGCGGGGATCGATATAGCGCAGCTGGTACCAGGAAGAACCCGCCCATTGGGGCATAACGTTGGTATCGCGGTAGTAGGTCTGCGGGCCATCGCCCAAGTCCAGCTCTACCTCTACCCAGTCGCGGACCTTGGCCAGCGGTGGCTGCGGCTCCGAGTCCTTGTCTTCTGGGTCGAAGGAGGCCGGCTTGTAGTCTTCCACCTCGGGCAGCTCAACCGGCAGCATCGACTCTGGCAGCGGATGAGCCATACCGTCCTTGTCGTAAACGATGGGGAAGGGCTCGCCCCAGTAGCGCTGGCGGGCGAAGAGCCAGTCGCGCAGCTTGTACTGAATCTTGCCGCGGCCGGAGCCGTCCTTTTCCAGCCATTCGATGGCCTCGGCGATGGCCTCCGCCTTATTCAGGCCATTGAGGTCCAAGCCCTTATCGTTGGCGGAGTTTACCAACGCGCCGTCCTCGGTCCAGGCTTCTTCCTCGATATTGCCGCCGGAGACGACCTCCGTAATCGGCAGGCCAAAGGCTTGGGCAAACTCATAGTCACGCGTATCGTGCGCGGGAACGGCCATGATGGCGCCGGTACCGTAACCGGTCAGTACGTAGTCCGCGATGAAGATCGGGATGCGCTTGCCGGAGACCGGGTTGGTGGCATAGGTGCCCAAGAATACGCCGGTCTTTTCCTTGTTTTCCTGGCGCTCCAGGTCCGACTTCGCTGCGATATCCGCGCGGTAAGACTCGACGGCTTCCTTCGGGTCATCGTTGCCGTAGGTCCAGCGCTCATCCACGTCATCGTCGTAAGGAATGGGGGACAAGAGGGCATCGACAAGCTCATGCTCCGGTGCCAAGACCACGTATTCCGCGCCAAAGAGCGTATCTGGGCGCGTGGTAAACACGTCGATGCCGTAGCCTTCCGCGGGGAAAGTTACCTCCGCGCCGCGGGAGCGACCAATCCAGTTGCGCTGCATGGACTTGACCTTTTCCGGCCAATCCAGCAGCTCCAGATCATCGAGCAAGCGATCCGAATACGCGGTAATGCGCATCATCCACTGGGACAGGTTCTTGCGGAAGACCGGGAAATTGCCGCGCTCGGACTTGCCCTCCGCGGTGACCTCCTCATTGGCCAAGACGGTACCCAAGCCCGGACACCAATTCACCGTGGAGTTGGACAGGTATACCAAGCGGAACTCATCGACGGCCTCGGCCTTTTCCTGCGGGGATAAGTCCTCGTAGTAGCGCCCGTCCTTGGTGGTGCGCTTATTGGCCTCCAATTCCTTGATGAGCTCAGCAATGGGGCGGGCCTTTTGCTGCTCTTCATCGAACCAGGAGTTATAAATCTGCAGGAAGATCCACTGCGTCCACTTAAAGAACTCAGGATCCGTGGATTCCACCGAGCGGCGCGGATCGTGGCCCAAGCCCAGCATGCCCAGCTGGCGGCGCATGTTGTCGATATTGGCCATCGTGGTGGTGCGCGGGTGCGTACCGGTCTGGATGGCGTACTGCTCGGCCGGCAAGCCAAAGGCATCGTAGCCCATGGTGTGCAGCACATTCTTTCCCAGCATGCGGTTATAGCGGGCATAGGTATCGGTGGCGATATAACCAAACGGGTGCCCCACGTGCAGGCCCGCACCGGAAGGGTAGGGGAACATGTCCTGCACGTTGAGCTTTTCCTTGGGCAGCTCGCCCGCACCCGTGGCTAGCGAACCGACCGGGTTCGGCGCGTTAAAGGTCTCGTGGTCCTTCCAATACTGCTGCCAAGTCTTTTCGATCTGGTTCGCCAGCTCAGGGGTGTAGCGGTACGACGTGGAATCGCTCGGTTTAGTCATAAACACACAGTGTAATAGCCCCAGCCCGGCGCGGGGTAGGCAGAGGTGGGTTTTGCTTCACTAATTCGGCGCCGTACCGGTAGTCGGCCGCAATTCCTCGCCATGACTCCTGCGGTGAGTGAGGGGGGCTAAGGCAAAGAACAAAGAGTGCCTCGGGATGTTCTGGCAGTGTTTAGGAGCTATTAACGCGCAGTTCCTTTCGTAGTTGAATCGCGCCTTTATCTTCAACTCAAGGCTTTGCGCCCAGCTATGTCTGGGTTACTTCTCTCTTGTTTGCAGGGCCACCATCTCTTCGTCTCTCACCTCCACAAAGGACAATTCATGCGCACTTCTCTCCGCATTGGCGCCGCTGCCGTAGCCGCGACCGTAGCTACCGCTGGCGCAATTGCCCCAGCCACCGCCGCCGAATCCCAGGGCCCAAAGAACATCATCTACATGATTGGTGATGGAATGGGCTACGGCCACGTGGCGTTTAATAACCTCTACGAAACTGGCCAGTCCAAGTACCTGGTCGATGGCGCATTTAGCGCCGAAGGCCCAGAGGAACTCGATGGCGATTCCGTACAGCGCTTCGAGGACTTCAACCGCCTGTCCATGACCACCTACCCCAATGACTCTTCCTACGACCCACAAAAGGCGTGGGCAACCCACGAGTACGTGGATAAGGGATACACCGATTCCTCTGCCGCCGGCACCGCCATGTCCACCGGTGTGAAGACCGATAACGGCAAGCTAGGCGTTAACGATTACGGCCACGAGCAGGAAAACACCTCCGAGCGCGCCAAGAAGGCCGGAAAGTCCGCCGGCGTGGTCTCCTCCGTGCCGTTTAGCCACGCCACCCCAGCTGCCTGGGCCGCGCACAATATCTCCCGCAATAATTACCTGGAGATTGCAGAGGAGATGTTCAACTCTGACCTCGATGTCATCATGGGCTCCGGCCACCCGTTCTATGACGATGACAACAAGAAGCAAGATGAGGCCAAGTACAAGTACCTGTCTGAAGAGGTCTTCAACAAGCTATCGTCCGGGGAGTCCGACTGGAACTACGCCGAAACCAAGGAGCAATTTGAGGCCTTGGCCCAAGGTGATGTCGCGGCGGGGGAGAAGTACTTCGGCCTGGCGCCTGTGGCCTCTACCTTGCAGCAGGCACGCTCCGGCGAGTCCACAGTGCCTTATGACACTCCGTTCAACGAAGTCGTGGATCTTCCTACCATGACCACCGGCGCCCTCAACGCACTGGGCCAAAATGACGAGGGCTTCCACGTCATGATTGAAGGCGGTGCCATCGACTGGAGCGGCCACGGGAACGAATCCGCCCGCGATATCGAAGAGGTACAGGACTTCAATAAGTCCGTCGATGCCGCCATCGACTGGGTAGAAGAAAACTCCTCCTGGGATGAGACCCTGCTAGTCGTTACCGCTGACCACGAAACGGGATACCTCTCCGGTGCCAATGAGCGCTCTGAGGGTAAGTTCAACTCCATGAATGGTGGCGGTGGCAACACCCTGCCCTCTGGCCACCAGTGGTACTCCACGCAGCACACCAACCAGCTCGTCCCATTCTTCTTCAAGGGCGCTGGCTCTGAGGCCCTTCGCGCGAAGGCCACCCACACCGACCCCGTGCGCGGTGACTACATCGATAACACCACCTTGGCCAAGCTCACCCTGAATGAATGGTGGGTCAAGCACGATGACCAGGGCAGCAACGACAACGCCGACGCCGGTGACGGTGACGGTGACGGCTCCTCCAAGAGCGGGCTCCTCGCCGGTATCGCGGGCGCCGGTATCGCGTCGCTGGCTATCGGGGCCATTGCCTTCTTGGCCCAGCAGCTGGGCATCATCACCATCAACCCGAATGCTTGGCGGAACTTCTTCCACTAATCCAGGCGATTAATCTCGCGCAAAGGCTTTCACTTCCACGGTGGTGAAAGCCTTCTTATTGCCTTCTGCCTGCAGAATCCACATCTTTTCAAAAATGATCTAGGCTGGTGTAAATGAGCCAGGAGAAGTTTCGTAGCCAGCTATCATCTTTTCTAGACGCGGCGGTATTTCAGGGGGTTCCGCATCTTCGCCTCTCGCCGGATACCGATACTTTAGAGCTTTACCTGCCAGCCGTGAGCGCGGCTTATGAACCAGAAGACCCCCAATGGACCGTGACCACGCAGTTGCTGGACGGCACGGAGGTCACCCGCAAGTTTTATTATGTCGCCGGTGAGGAACCTGGCCTGTGGGTGTCCATGCCGCAGCCCTTTACCCACCTTGCCGTTACGTTTGCGGAGCAGACGCTGGAGTTTGCGGGTATTGCCAATGGCGGCCTGCTACTTGATTCCGCGCACCGGCCCGTCGATAGCACGCAGCCCATCCCGCAGGGCGCGTATACCTTCATCGCACCGACCGGCACGCAGCTAACCCCTGCCCCGGATAGCCAGCCGCGTCCGCATGGCGCGTGGGAAGGCTGGTCCATCTTTGAGGTAGCGGCAGAAGATTCCTTCTCCATTGCGGTACCGCGCCAGGACAAGGCCACCATCACCGTCGCGGAAGGCGCGGATTTTTCCTGGGATATGGCGGTCAAGTCCCTGCCCAACGCGCGCGGGCTGGACGGCGAGCTGGTGTACACGAAATCCCCGCGCCTCTTGGTCAATACCCCTCTGCACCTTCAACTGACCTATGTCCCCATCGGTGGGGAAGAGGAAGAAATCTTAGAAGATGAGCTGCCGGAGGGAATCCATGAGGTTCTACCCGGTGACGTCTTCGAAGACCCCTGGGTGGGCCGGTACCGCTTTAGCCTGTACAAGGGCGAGGAGCTTGTCGATGTCCTCTACCTCAACTTTGCCGAGACGCTCCACATGCGCTCCAAGAACGAGGGCCCGCGCGGCACCAACTTCCGCTTCATCGATGCGCTGGGGAACCTCTCGCCGTTTAGCTATGCCTTGGCCTCGTCCCCCGATAAGCCCATTCAGATGGAAAAGGGCCAACGCGTATTTGGGGAAGACGAATCGGTGCGCGAGGAGACCATCAGCAGCGAGGCCGGCTACGAGCTGACCTTTGAGGTCATTCCGGCGACCATCCGCACGCGCGTGAAGCGCACCGCGGCAGAGCCCGTGGATTATATGGATAAGCAGGTCATCCTGGCGGATCAGCTGGATGCGGATGCGCTCTTTACGGTGCACTCGCCGGAGCCGCTGCCGCTGGCAAAATTCGTGGTCATTGATAAGAACCAGAAGATCCGGGATCTCGTCACCGCCAATGGCTCGACGGAGGCGACGACGGCCCTCTCCGTGCCGAATCGCGCCCTCAAGGCAGCGCTGACAAAGAAGTCCTCGCTGGAGCTCTACCTCCTGTGGTCCACGCTGTCCTATGAGGAGTACCTGGAGGGCCTGCCGGATAAGGAGCGCGCGGCTCACCTCAAGCGCAGCATCGACCGCCGCGTGATGGAATACGAGGCAACCGCGGCAAGCGACCTGATTTATGCCGCCATCGCCACGGTGCGCAAGGCTCCGCTGGTGGCCCGCGCCACCATCGAAGATGGCATCTTGATGCCCGAGCAAACCCACGAAAAGGAAGTGGAGCTTTTGGCATGGGCGTGGCCGCTCGGCAACCCCTCCAGCGAGCCGCTGCCCTTGGAGCCGGTGGAGGAGGGCTTCGAGCTACCAGAAGAACTGCACGAGGCTGGCGATCTCATCGTGGACTTCCGCGAGGATGAACCGGCCAGCGATCTCGCCGCACCGCAGTACCCACCGGCAAGCTCGCTTATCATCTTCCACGATGGCGAGAGCGAGAATACCGCCGGCACGTGGGAGACCTATGCCGCCCTGCGCCGCTTGGCCCCCAAGGCCAAGGAGGCCTTCGAGGGCGTTATCAAGGGCATCGAGGCCGATCCGCGCGCCAGCCTCGATGCGCTCATGCAGGTGGACTTCGAGCGCGGCCAGCGCATGCGCGCCTTGGTGCGCACGGGCCTGATTACCCGTTCCTTTAGCCGCGAAGGGCAAGAGGCTGCGGATCCGTCTTCCGTGCTCGCTGCGCTTGCCGATGCCAACCAGGCCCACGTCGAACAGTCCGGCTCCCCCTCGCTGTGGCGGACGGCCACCACGGGAGTCGACGATGTCACCCGCCCCATGCTGCTCATGAGCGCCACCGGCGAGGCCCCTACGCCCGCCACGGATAGCGCGCAGCTGTGCGATGATGCCCACCGCATCGCCGCGCTGCGCGAGTGCTTCGATAACGACTTGGCGCTGACCCGCCTGGGAACCATGTCCAACCTGCGCTCTACCGCGCTGCAATTGCGGGTGACGCTGCAGCAATTGGGCGTAGATAAGTCGGTATTGCACACCCTGCTCGCCCTCGATGCCTTTGGGGATGGAAACACGGATCTTGGCGGCTCTGCCTGGATGCCGTTTATTTCCTATGTTTTTGCCATTACCGCGCGCGGGGTGGCCAATGGGAAGCTGACGGATGCGGCCGTGGCCTCCGCGCTAGATAACGCCCTCCCGCAGCTCGCAGAGGCGGTCTCGCTGGCTCCGGAGCTGTTTTACCGGGATATTCTCACTGCAGAGGCCCTTACCCGCGACTACAGTGACTGATATGCAGGTTATTTCCACCAACGTCGCCGTACGCAGGCCGGATCCGAGCGGGAGGCATGAGTTTTCGGGCATCGACAAGCGCCCGCAAGACTTCATCGATATTTCCGCTCCCGGACCCAATTACGGCGATGGTTCCGGCGTGCGCGGCGATTCTATCGGCGATAGCGAGCACCACGGTGGAAGTGACAAGGCGGTCTATGCCTATGCCCGCGAGGAGCTGGATTATTGGGAGGATTCGCTGGGCCGCACGCTGGGTTCAGGGGCCTTTGGGGAGAACCTCACCACGCGCGGCATTGATCTCTCCGCGCTGCTTATCAATCAACGCCTCCACATCGGCACGGCTACGCTCGAGGTCTCCATTCCCCGCCAGCCATGCGCAACCTTTTCCGGCTGGGTGCAGGAAAAGGGCTGGCTCAAGCGGTGGACTGCGCGCGGTGATTGCGGCGTGTACTTCCGCGTCATCTCGCCCGGGCGCATTTCTGCCGGGGATGCCATAATCTGCGGCCCCGCCCCCGCGCACGATATCACCATGCGCATGGCGTTTGCGGCCAAGATGGGGGACCGGGCGATGGCCCGGCGCGTGGTCGATGCCAAGTGCTTGCCGCCCCAGCACGCAAAAAAGCTCCGGGTATAAACCCGGAGCCAAAAATCTGTGCCGCTTTAGGCCGGCTGCGTGCCCTCTGTGGCGCTGATAACGGGCGCCTTCGCCTTGGGGTAGCGGCCGTGCACCATGTAGTAGTACACCGCCGCGACGACGATGAGGCCGGCGAGGATGAGGTACATCGTATCAAAGCCCGTGGCGCTCACGATGGGGCCAAGCCCGAAGGGGGCGAGGCCGATGCCGAAGTCCATCAAGAGGAACATCGTGGAGATGCCCGCGCCTATCTGAGCGGCCGATACAGAGCGCACCGAGATGGCCTGGCAGGCGGGGCTTAGCGTGCCGTATCCCATGCCCGTAAACGCACCCGCCACCACGAGCATGACGTCATTGCTGGGAAAGCCCATGATGATAAGGGCGATGACGAAGGAAACTAGGCCCAGGTACATGACCGAGTTATCGCCCTTGTGGTCCTGGATGCGGCCCAAGAAAAAGCGCATGATGAGCATGACTACGGCGTAGCCGATGAAAAAGAGGCCGGCGCCTGTGGCCAGGTCCTCTTCGCGCGCATAGGCGTTGAGATAGGTGACCACGCCGGAGTAGGCGATGCCCACCAAGAGCATGAAAAGGCCAATGGGCACCACGTTGGGGTGCACGGCATTGCTCAGCTTGAAAGCGGGCTTTTCCTCATCGAGCTCCGCCGGGTAGCGCAGCACGAGCGCCAGCACGAGGGAGACGATATTGGAACCCAGGGCGACCGCGAAGAGGGTGTTGTAGCCAATGTTATTGGCCAAGAACAAGCCCACTGCGGGGCCGAAGGCGGTGGCAAGTGTGGTGCCGAGGGCAAAGTAGCCGGTGCCCTCCGCGCGGCGCTGTTGGGGGATGACGGATTGCGCGACGGCCATGAGCGCCGTAGAGGTCAACGCATAGCCCGCGCCGTGAAACAGCCGCACGAGGATGAGGACAGCCACGTTATGGGCCACGAAATAGCCCACCGTCACGATGCTGACGAAGGCCAGCGAGGTCAGGGCGGCGCGCTTTTGCCCCACGCGGTCCACCAACCAGCCGGAGAAGATGCGCATGAATGTCGCACCCAAAACAAAGGCGCTGGAGGCAAAACCACTGACGGTATCGGAGGCCCCAAAGCTCTCGACGGCATACAGGGCCATGGTCGTCACCGTTAAGTAGAAGACTAGAAACTGACCAAAATTAGCCACCCACGCCAACAGAAACGTGGGTGTAATCAATGGCGGCTGAGCCGCTGAATTCGTTGTTGACAAGACTCACTCCAATTAAAAAATAAAAAATCTTCCCAACCGCGCACGGCCCAAAAGGGCCGCGTGCGGGGAGAAGGAAAGCAATCACAATTATGCGGGGAGTGAGTATACGCCGCTGGCACTTAAATGTTTAATCAAACACGGTTATAAGCGCGCTCTAAACAGTGATTGCGTTGCCGGCTTAAGGCCTAAGCGTTGGCATAAGGGTCGCGGATGCCCAGGTACTGCACGGAGGTGTATTCCTCGATACCTTCCGCGCCACCCTCGCGGCCCATTCCGGATTGCTTGACGCCACCGAATGGGGCAGCGGCGTTAGAGATAACGCCGGCGTTGAAGCCCATCAGGCCGAACTCTAGGCCATCGGCGATGCGCCACAGGCGGTCGGAATTCTCAGTAAAGACATAAGATGCCAAACCGTATTCGGTATCGTTTGCGATCTCGAGCGCCTCTTCCTCGGTACTGAAGGTGATAATCGGGGCGACTGGACCGAAGATCTCTTCCTGGGCGACGCGTGTTTCACGTGAAACATTGGTGATCACCGTAGGCTCGTAGAAGTAGCCGGCACCGTCCCCGCGCTTACCGCCGGTGGCGATGGTAGCGCCCTTTTCTGCGGCATCGTCCACCAATGCCGCAATGCTCTCCAAAGCCTTGGACTCGACGAGAGGTCCGCAGGTAATACCTTCGTCCATACCATTGCCCAAATTGAGCTTCTCAAACTCCGCAACGAGTTTCTCGGAAAACTCCTCAGCAACAGACTCATGGACCAAGAAGCGGTTAGCTGCGGTGCAGGCCTCGCCGATATTGCGCATCTTGGCGCCCATCGCACCCTGGACCGCTTGGTCAATATCTGCGTCCTCAAAGACAATGAATGGGGCATTGCCGCCCAGTTCCATGGAGGTACGCAGCACGTTATCGGCCGCGCCCTTCAAAAGAGTCCGGCCCACTGGGGTAGAACCAGTGAAGGAAAGCTTGCGCAAGCGGTCATCGGCAAGCAATGGCTCCGAAATTGCAGATGCAGACTTACCGGCTACGACGTTGAGCACACCCTTTGGAAGCCCAGCATCGATCATGGTCTGCGCAAAGTACTGCGCAGTCAGGGGAGTCAGCTTGGCCGGCTTGAGCACCATCGTGCAACCCGCTGCCACCGCCGGAGCCACCTTGCGAGTAGCCATGGCCAACGGGAAGTTCCACGGGGTGATCAGAAGGCAGGGACCCACCGGCTTGCGGCGAGTGATCATCCGCAGCGTGCCTTCCGGAACGGTTGCGGCGCGGCCGTAATCGCGCACCGTTTCCTCACTGAACCAACGCAGGAACTCGCCGCCATAAGTGACCTCACCCTTAGCTTCCGCGAAGGGCTTACCCATCTCTAGCGTCATCAGGGCTGCGAATTCATCCGCCCGCTCCTGCACTAGATCGAATGCTCGGCGCAGAATCTCCGCGCGCTCGCGCGGCGTGGTGCGCGCCCATTCATCCTGCACGGCACAGGCAGCGTCGAGGGCAGCAATCGCATCATCCGAGTTTGCGGAAGATAGCGTCGCCAGCGTCTCGCCCGTCGCTGGGTTTTCTACGTCAAAAGTCTCGCCGGAGGTGGAATCGCGCCACTCACCACCAATGAGCAATTGGGTGGGAACCTTTGCAATTACCTCTTCGATATTAATACTCACTTATCGTCACCTTTCTTGAAGATATAGACCTGCACCACATTACCCTGAATGAGCGCGAAGACCACTCATTAGATACCGATTGAATATTTTTGACTTGTTTCTTCCACGCTATAGAAATTTAAGCTAGGCTAGTGCCCATGAAGAAAATGACTACTCGTTGGTGGTGGCGCGCGTAACTCGCGGGCCTTTCTTCGCAACCCATTTTTAGGCTCGCATTCTGCGGGCCTTTCGGCGTTTTCAGTGCCTTTGCTCGCGGATACCTCGGGCCCCTCGCACTCTGTTCCTCAGTTACTCCTGAAAGGGCACTGCAATGACATACACCGCCACCCGCGATATTGCTTATTGCCGGGATGCCTCAGCGCTATTTCATAGATTGGCGCGATCGAGCGATTCCTTATTATTGGAAAGCGCTGATATTGAAACCAAGAAAAACCTCACGTGCCTGGCCGTGCTTGATGCCGCGGCAAAGGTGACCTGCACCGGCCAGCGGGTTCGCGTCCTCGCGCTCAGCCCAGCGGGGGAGCAGCTCATCACCATGCTGCAAGCCCGCTTCGCTAACCGGATTGTTTCACGTGAAACCACGGAAATTGTTTTTGAGTTCTCACCCTCCAACGAGTCCGATGAACGGCAACGGCTCCTAGATGAATCGACGGCGGATATCCTCCGCGCGCTGCAGCGCGATGATTCCTATTCCTCGCCCCTATTGCCCTTCGTCGCCGGTGGGTTTGCCTATGACTATTTGGCCACTTTTGAAAACCTGCCTGAGGTAGGCGAGGGGCCCAATAAGTTTCCCGATTATGAATTCCTTGTCGCTCAAACTGTCCTCGCGGTGGATCACCTTACGCAGACGGCACGGGTAGAGGGCTGGGATATCGACCGAGCCCGCTTGGAAGAAACGCTCGATGCGCTCTCCGCCGCACCCATCGACGCGATAGGGGACCCAGCGCCCAGCCAACCTGTGGGAACGTTGACGGCGACCGCGGATATTGATGATGCCGCGTTTTGCAATCAGGTAACGCGGCTCAAGGGCAATATTGATTCCGGCGATATTTACCAGGTCGTCCCCGCCCGTACATTCACGGTAGATTGTCCCGATGCTTTCGCGGCCTACCGCCAGCTCCGAGAGACCAATCCTTCGCCGTATATGTTCTATCTCCGGGGAGAAGATTATGAGCTTTTCGGCGCATCACCGGAATCCAATCTGAAGTTTGACCCCGCGACGCGGCAGGTGGAGCTCTATCCCATTGCCGGAACTAGGCCCCGCGGGCTCAACCCGGACGGCACGATCAACGATGAATTGGATATCCGCAATGAGCTAGAAATGCGCACGGATACCAAGGAGCTAGCCGAGCACACCATGCTGGTAGATCTCGCGCGCAATGATCTCGCCCGCGTAGCAGAACCCGGCACCCGGCGGGTGGCAGACCTGCTCCAAGTAGACCGCTATTCACGAGTCATGCACTTGGTCTCCCGCGTGACCGCCAGGTTGCACGAGGACTTCGATGCCCTCGATGCCTACCGCGCCTGCATGAACATGGGAACATTGACCGGCGCACCCAAGTTGCGCGCCAGCGAGCTCATCCGCCAGGCCGAACACAAGCGCCGTGGCTCCTACGGCGGCGCAGTGGGGTACCTGCGCGGCGACGGCGCCATGGATACCTGCATTGTCATTCGCTCCGCCTTCGTCCACCGCGGTACGGCCGCTGTCCAGGCCGGTGCCGGGGTGGTGCACGATTCCGTCCCGCAATCCGAAGCCGATGAAACCCTGCACAAGGCCTATGCCGTTCTCCACGCCATTGCCCTCGCGCACAACGCCACCCTGGAGGTACAGCGATGAATTCGCCGCACGTGGTTCTGCTCGATAACCACGATTCCTTTGTCTATAACCTCGTCGACGCCCTCGCCGGCTACCGCACCACCGTCTACCGCAACAGCGTGTCCGTCGCGGAGGTGCTCGCATCCGAGCCCGATATTATTGTCCTTTCCCCAGGCCCCGGTCACCCACGCGATGCTGGATGCATGATGGAGCTTATCGGTGCCACCTTGGGCACCATCCCCATCCTCGGTGTCTGCCTGGGTTTCCAGGCGCTACTGGAATACCACGGTGGCGGGGTAGGGCCCTGCGGACCCGTACACGGCAAGTCCATGCCTATGACGCTTACCGATGCCGGCACTGCCCACCCAGTCTTCGCCGGGCTAGCCACCGATGCCGATCCCGCCCAGCCCGGCGTCCCCGGTACCCAGGTCCCGGTGGCGCGGTATCACTCCTTGGGGTGCACGCAGGTGCCGGCCGGCATGCGGGTGCTCGCGGAGACGGAGGCGGATATCGGCACCATCGCCATGGCAGCCGAAACGGACGATGGCATGGCGCTGGGGGTGCAATTCCACCCCGAGTCGATCCTCTCGCCCCGTGGCCCAGACATTCTAGACCGTTGCATCTATCAACTATCCACTACTCCCACTATGGAGCTAAAGCACTAATGACGAACCAAAGCCCGCTAAAAACGCTGCAAGCTTTCTTAGATAATCCCGCGCCCACCGTGGAGGAAGCAACCGAGGTCTTCACTCCGGTTGCCGTCGGTGATTATGACGATATTCAGATCTCCGCGTTGCTTACACATATCCGCACCCGCGGCGAAACCCTCGCGGATATTACGGGTGCCGCCAAGGCATTCCTGAACGTTGGCCACCCATTTCCCATTACCGGTGAAGGCCTCATGGACTCCGCGGGAACGGGCGGCGACGGCGCGAATACCATTAATATCACGACGGCTGCCTCCTTGGTCGCCGCCGCTGGGGGAGTGAGGATGGTCAAGCACGGCAACCGGTCCGTCTCCTCCAAGTCCGGGTCCGCCGATGTGCTCGAGGCACTGAATATTCCGCTGGACCTTGACGTGGACCGCGCCGTCCGGCAGTTCGAAGCCTCCAACTTCACCTTCCTCTTTGCTCCGGCCTACAACCCGGCCGTGGCCCACGTGCAACCGGTGCGCAAGGCGCTCGGGGTCTCCACCATTTTCAATACCTTGGGACCCTTGCTCTCCCCAGGCCGGCCCGAGCTACAGATCATCGGCATCGCCAACCCAGCACAAGGCCCCATGATCGCCGAAGTTTTCCGGGAACTGGGGCGCACGCGAGCGCTCGTCGTCCACGGCGCCGGTACCGATGAAATCGCCACCCACGGCACCACACAGGTCTGGGAGCTGAAGGACGGCGAGATTTCGCACTATGAGCTCACGCCGGAGGGGTTGGGCATCGCCAAGCATGAGCTCAGTGAGCTCGCCGGCGGCGACGGTCAAGATAACGCCGCGCATGTGCGCGCCATCTTTAATGGCTCGGGCAAGCCGGCGCACTATGATGCGGTCGCGGCATCGGCTGGAGCGATGTTTTATCTGGGTGGCACCACGGCTTCGATTGCAGAGGGCGTCGCGCACGCCAAGGGGCTCATCGATAACGGGGACGTGGACCGCTGGCTGCGCACCCACGAGGAAGCCGAGTACTAAAGAAACCACACTAGGGATAAGAAATGACAGAAGAGAAACTGCCGACAGTCCTCGAGGGGATTGTGGCTCAGCGCCGCACCCACCTTGCCGGCATTCGCGAGCGCATCGCGCACGTAGACGTAGAAAAACTTGAGCCGTCTCGCCGTTCGCTTTTTGCTGCGCTCAATGGCACCAACCGCTTCATCATGGAGTGCAAGTCTGCGTCGCCATCCCTCGGAATGATTCGCGAGGATTACCGCCCCGGCGAAATCGCGCGCGTCTATTCCCGCTACGCGGATGCCATTTCCGTGCTGTGTGAGCCCGAGCGGTTCGCCGGGGATTACGATCACCTCCAGACCGTCGCCCAGTCCACGCACCTGCCGGTATTGTGCAAGGACTTCATCGTCGATCCGATTCAGGTCTATGCCGCGCGCTACTACGGCGCGGATGCAATTTTGCTCATGATGTCCATCGTGGATGATGAGACCTTTGCACAGCTGAAGACTTTGGCGGACAAGCTAGGCCTCGACGTCCTCACTGAAGCCATCACCAAGGAGGAGGTGGACCGCGCGCTGTCCTTCGGGGTGGAGATCATCGGTATTAATAACCGCAACCTCCATGACTTGAGCATCGATCTCTCCCGCACCGAGCAGCTCGCCGGGTACGTGCCTGACGATAAGGTCGTCGTCTCCGAATCCGGCATCCGCGATAACCACACCATCCGGCGCTTGGGCGCCCACGCGAACGCCTTCCTCGTCGGCTCCCAACTCAGCTCCCACGAGGACATCGACCGCGCCGCCCGGGATCTGCTCTTCGGCGCGAATAAGGTCTGCGGAATCACCGCCGCCTCCACCGCCCAAGCCGCCCGCGCCGCCGGTGCCCGCTACGGAGGGCTCATCTTCGCTCCGGATTCCCCGCGCAATGTTTCACGTGAAACCGCCGAGAAAATCATCGCCGCCGAGCACGGCTTGGATTTCGTAGCAGTCAGCCGCAGCGACGACCCCGCAGAGTTGCGGGCCGTGGCGGCGAACCGCGGGCTATCCGGAATCCAGTTGCACGCCCCTTTCCAAGGCAGCGTGGAAGGGGAGCTATCACTGATCGAAAGCGCCCGCGCGGAACTCGCGAACGCCGACGCGGGGTTTGTCTGGCGGGCCATCGACATGACCAACCCTCAGTGGGTAGAGATGGCGCGACAACTTGCCGGACAGGTTGACCGCCTTGTGCTCGACTCGGGTAGGGGAGGGACCGGACGCAGCTTTGATTGGACGGATATCCCGGACGAAATCAAAGCCCATAGCCTGTTGGCCGGCGGCCTCAATCTCACAAACTTGGAAGAGGCACTCAAGGTGGGAACTGCGGGGCTCGACCTGAACTCAGGATTAGAAACGCGCCCCGGGAACAAAGACGCCGCCCTGATTTCTCAAGCCTTCCGCACCATCCGATTATTCAACCAACCTGAAAAGAGAGATTAATTATGCCCGATTCACGTGAAACACTCCTTCCCGCATACTTTGGGGAATTCGGCGGCCAATACGTCCCGGAATCCCTCATCCCCGCATTGGATCAATTGGAGCAGGCTTTTGTCGATGCCCAGAATGATCCCAGCTTCCGCGAAGAGCTCGCCGGATTGCTGCGCGATTACCTAGGCCGCCCGACCCCCGTCACCGAAGTAAAGAAGCTCGGCGGGAAGGCGCGGATCTTCCTAAAGCGCGAGGACCTCGTCCACGGCGGGGCGCATAAGACCAACCAAGTGCTCGGACAAGCCCTCCTGGCTAAGCGCATGGGCAAGAAGCGAATCATCGCCGAGACCGGCGCGGGACAGCACGGTACGGCAACGGCATTGGCATGTGCGCTGCTCGACCTCGAGTGCGTGGTCTACATGGGTGCTAAGGACGTCCAGCGCCAACAACCCAACGTCTTCCGCATGGAGCTCATGGGCGCAAAGGTCATCCCCGTTGATACCGGGTCCGGAACCCTGAAGGATGCCGTCAACGAGGCGCTGCGCGATTGGACCGCTACTTTCCATGAGTCGCATTACCTGCTCGGCACCGCGGCCGGCCCGCACCCATTTCCCACCATCGTGCGCGAATTCCACCGCGTCATTTCTACCGAAGCCAAGGCGCAGCTAATCGAGAAGACGGGCGGCCTACCCGATCTCGTTGTCGCCTGCGTGGGCGGCGGTTCCAACGCCATCGGCATGTTCGCAGACTTCATTGACGAAGACGCGGTGGAATTGGTCGGCGCCGAACCAGGCGGTGCTGGCCTCGATTCCGGGGAGCACGGCGCCACCATTAACAACGGCACCGTGGGCATCCTCCACGGCGCGCGCAGTTACCTCATGCGCAATTCTGACGGCCAGGTGGAAGAATCCTATTCCATTTCCGCCGGCTTGGATTACCCCGGGGTGGGCCCACAGCATGCGCACCTCCACGCAACCGGCCGCGCAAAGTATGTGGGAATCACGGACGCCGAAGCCCTAGAGGCATTCCAACTTTTATCCAAGAAGGAAGGCATCATCCCCGCCCTCGAATCCTCCCACGCCCTGGCCTATGCACTGAAGCGCAAGGAAGAAGACATCACCATCCTCGTATCACTTTCCGGCCGCGGCGATAAGGACATCGATTATGTCCGCCACACCTTGGAATCCCACCCCGAACTGCAACTCAAGGAGAACTAATCATGGGCAGCCGTTACGATGAACTTTTTGCCGCGTTGCGTGAGAAGAATGAGGGTGCGTTTGTCCCTTTCATCATGCTGGGCGATCCAACTCCTGAAGCTAGCCTGGATATCATCCGCAACGCAGTCGCCGCCGGGGCGGACGCCCTGGAGCTCGGCGTCCCCTTCTCGGATCCAGTCGCGGATGGTCCCACCATCCAGGCTTCGCATATCCGCGCCCTCGATGGGGGAGCGACCCTTGATAGCGCCTTGGATCAGGTGCAGACGATTCGGACCGAATTCCCCGATTTGCCCATCGGCATGTTGATCTATGGCAACGTTGCCTTCGCCCGCGGGGTGGAGCAATTTTATGCGGAGTTCGCGCAAGCGGGCGCCGATAGCATTTTGCTTCCCGATGTCCCCGTGCGCGAAGGCGCCCCTTTCATTGCCGCGGCAAAGGAAGCTGGAATC
Source organism: Corynebacterium sp. KPL2850 (assembly GCF_040225855.1). Classification (NCBI taxonomy): domain Bacteria; kingdom Bacillati; phylum Actinomycetota; class Actinomycetes; order Mycobacteriales; family Corynebacteriaceae; genus Corynebacterium; species Corynebacterium sp. KPL2850. The sequence continues at coordinate 38,944 of NZ_JBEHFV010000006.1, read as the reverse complement.
GACCCCATCTTCATCGCCCCCTCGCGGGCCGCAGAGCACACGCTTGCCGGCGTCGCCGAGCATTCGCAGGGATATATTTACGCGATCTCCCGCGATGGTGTAACGGGCACCGAAAAGGAATCAGAAACCACCGGCCTCGACGAGGTGGTCTCCAGCATTCAGCGCTTCAATGGGCCTCCGGTGTTACTTGGTTTCGGTATCTCTTCGCCACAGCACGTCGCCGATGCCATCGCCGCAAACGCCGCTGGCGCCATTACCGGATCCGCAATCACTAAGATCATCGACCGCCATGTTTCACGTGAAACCGGCGCCCCGGGAAAGATCGATGATGCGGATGCCTTGCATGCGGAGCTGACCGACTTCATCTCCGCGATGAAGGAAGCAACCAAGAAATAAAGCGTCCTCCGAGCGGTAGCGACACAAAAAGCCCCCTGGCCTCCTTTCACATTCATTGGGTGGGGAAGCCAGGGGGCTCAATTGTTTCACGTGAAATTAGGCCGCAGTCTCTGCCTCTTCTTCATTGAGGGTATCGACCTTGTCGCGGGCGAACTTATCGACGACCATCGCAATGGCGCCATCGCCAGTAACGTTTGCTGCGGTACCGACGGAGTCGATCGCGATATAAGCGGCGATCATCAGCGCCACCATTCCGTCATCAAAGCCCATCATGTCCGCCAATAGACCAACGGCCACCATAACGGCGCCGCCCGGCACGCCTGGTGCGGCGATCATCATGATGCCAAGCAGGAAGATAAAGCCCAGACCGGTGCCGGCGCTGATATCCATATTCGCCATAAAGACAATGGCAAAGGCGTAGAGCGTCAGCTTCATCATGGACCCAGACAGATGAATCGTCGCACACAGCGGAATTACGAAGCTCGCAACCGGCTTCGAAATACCGTTGCGCAAGCTGGACTCCAAGGACACCGGAATCGTTGCCGCAGAAGAGGATGTGCCCAGTGCCGTGAAGTATGCCGGAAGCATATTTCGCAGTGCCTTAAAAGGGTTCTTCCCTGCGATTGCCCCGGCCACCACGTACTGGAGCACGAGATAAACCAGCGTCATGACAACAGCTAGGATCAATACCTTTGCAAAGGCGGAGAGCACCTCGCCGATATTGCCGTTCATACCCAGCCCAAGGAACATGCCGAAGATGTAGAACGGCAAAATGGGAATAACGAATCCCCAAATCACCTTAACCACTACATTTTCCAGTTCCTTGGTGACGGTGTAGAGAGTATCGGACTTGACCGTCGTCATCGCGACACCAATACAGAAGGACAGCAATAACGCCGTCATCACTTCAAACGGTGGTGCCATCTCCACCTCGAAATAAGGCTCGAGGGAACCTTCGTCGACATCCGACACATTGGTCACTAGTGTTTGGCCCGCCAACATCGAGGGATAGAGCCACTTTGCCAGGCCATAAGCAATCAAGCCTGCCAGAATGGTGGAGCCATAGGCGATGCCTGCTGTCACTCCCAACCACTTTCCTGCGCCCTTGCCAAGGCCAGCAATCGCCGGTGCAACGAGCGCGAAAATCAAGACAGGAATGAAGAAATTGAGGAAGTTACCGAATAGACCGTTAAACGTGGCAAAGGCTCGACCGAACCATTCGGGCGCAAAAAGGCTAACGACAATGCCAAGCACGATGGCGAGAACGATTCGGAAAAGGAGAGAGTCCGCTATTTTCTTGAGATTCATGCAATCACAATCAGGTTAGGTGTTCCCAGTCCGAGAACGCACGTGGGTGCGTTCCAGCGGAAGGAGAGACAACGTGGTGCAGGTGCAAAACCGAGCGAATATCTATCGATCGATCCAAATTGAATATTACCCGAGCCGCCTTATATTTAAGACACAAGCCCCGTAGGTTAATTTCCAATATGGCGTTACAGGATTACACTAAGGATATGGTCGCAGTGGGAATCATATTTTTAGTCCTTGCCGTTTTCCTTATCGCGGTGGGCGCGCTCGCCGCCACCAAGCGGTTGCCCGGCAATAAATACATCGGCTTGCGTTTACAAGAAATCCGAAAGTCACGAGAAGCATGGGATAATGCCCACGCCGTCGCCGGTCCCTTCTGGGCCCTAGGTGGAGTATCGCTACTTTTCGGTGGCGTCGTAGCCTTCCGCGCGGAGGGTTGGATGTGGCTCATTCCGGTCACCACTTTCGTCATCGCGGTCCTCGCGCTTTCCGTCGGTTCGAACCTTGGATCCCGCGCGGCATTTCTTTATGAGCAAGCGCATGCCGATGACGAGGGTTGTGGCGATAGCTGCAACTGTGGCTCCGGCGGCTGCGGTGGGGAAGAGGCCTCCACTGACTCCGCCGCCCAGCCCGAGGTTGATCTGGGCGCACTCCGCCAGGCCGCCCGCCACTCTGATAACTAAATAATTAGCTTTCGCTTTTTCTCCCTCCCGTCCCTGTTCGGCAATCGCCGCATACAGAGACAAGCAAGGGAGATTTTTTATGACACTGTGACGTTATTGTTCTGGAACACGGATCTGCACCCTTTTCGTCACAACTAAATTAAACTAGCCATTCACCATGGTGCATTCCATATTGGGCCCCGCCTATATTGGAATTATTCCACTTACTGCGCTTCCTGTGGAAATTCCTGGAACTCGCATAGAGGTTCCGCACAGCTCGGTTCAGCCACTACACCTGGCGCAGGCAAGGGTAGACAATGGTAGGCATGAAGAAAACCACAGCCCTCGCCGCAATCGCCGTTTCCACTTTCAGCATCGGCTCTTATGTCGCCGATTCACACCGGATTGATCCAGAATCACAAGCCGCAGGAGGGGAGGGGCCACACCCCATCGTTAATGACTTGGGTCTAGATTCCGGCACATATGAACTCACGCCCACCAAGTCTGGTTCCGTCGACACCTGGAACGGCAGCCTTTCCTAATGGCGTGTTTCACGTGAAACCTGTACCGAACCGTTTTACTTCTGATGCCTGCAAACACTTCACTAACCGTTGCCGAAATCATGTTCCGGCCTTAAACCATTCAGGATAAAGTAGGGGCTATGAGTATCTGTTCACGCCGCATGTTCCTGCTCGGATCCGCTACGACTTTCGCAGGTGCGTACCTCGCGGCCTGCGGCTCAGAACCATCCGCGGAAATCGCGGCAACGGTCATTCCCGTAGGCTCCGGCATCATCGTCGACGGAGTAATCTTCACACAGCCGCAAGAGGGAGAGTTTAAGGCCTACTCCCAAACCTGTCCGCACCAACAAAACCCCATCACGGAGATCGACGGTATGACTGCCACCTGCACGGCGCATCATACGTCCTATAACCTGCAAGATGGTTCGGTCATCGAAGGCCCGGGTCGGGACCCGCTCAAAGAATTTGAGATAAGCCAAGAGGGCGCAAAGGTCACTACCGCGTAACTCCCGCGGACGCCGCACCCTCTACGCTCATGGTTTCACGTGAAACCACGCGGCTTAAGAGGAGCACACGGAAGAAAATTATCCGCACTACCTTTCGTGGAACCAAGCGCGACGGTTTACACTTTGGGTCATGCTGCACAGACTTAAAAAGCCGGATCCGCTCATCGTCCTCATCCTTACGGCCGTGGCAATCGCGATCATTGCACCGGCCCGCGGCACCTTCGCTGACGTCTTTGGCAGTCTGACGAATGTAGCGGTCGCGCTGTTATTCTTCCTTTACGGCGCGCGGTTATCCACCCAAGAAGCCTTAAATGGGCTCAAGCACTGGCGGCTCCACCTCACCATTCTCGCGTTCACCTTCGTTATTTATCCCCTCATTGGCTTGGCCCTACGGCCCCTCACTGGGTTCATTTCGGACGATATCTACATGGGAATACTATTCCTCACGCTGGTCCCGTCCACCGTGCAGTCCTCAGTGGCGTTTACCTCCATTGCGAAGGGGAACGTATCTGGGGCCATTGTCTCCGCCTCGACCTCCAACTTGGCCGGCGTCTTCATCACGCCAGTCCTAGTTATGCTGCTCATGGGTAGCGGTTCCGGACTGCATATCGATACCTCCGTCTTTGGGGAAATCTCCCTTTTGCTTCTCGCGCCCTTTGTGTTGGGCCAACTAACTAGACGCTGGATAGCGAACTTCGCCCAGAGCAAGGCTACAAAGGTGGTGGACCGCGGGTCCATTGCTATGGTGGTCTATTCGGCCTTCTCCAAGGGCGTGGTGGATGGAATCTGGTCCGCCATTTCTGTCTGGGAGATTGTCTTCCTCGTCGCTTTCGCCGCGGGATTCGTTATCTTCATGTTGTGGCTGACGCGATTTGTCTCCGGAAAACTTGGATTTTCTCGCGCCGATACTATTGCGATCCAATTCTGTGGCTCTAAGAAATCCTTGGCCACCGGCCTCCCCATGGCCTCAGTCATGTTTGCCTCAGGTCCGACATCGCTAGGTCTATTGATACTCCCGCTGATGATTTACCACCAGGTGCAGCTGATGATCTGCTCACTGTTGGCATCCCAGTACTCGCAGGAGAAGGAGGAGCAACTACACTAGGTTCCCATGGCTAATTACCTTTATGTGCGCACCGAACTATCCGTCCCGGGAGTGGGCTCAGCGGTCCACCTCGCAGAATTAGAAGAACACGATGCCCAGCGCTGCCGCATGCATCGCATGATCGCTTTGGATCCCGCGGACTCCATCGTCGGTGTAGCGACCCCAAATAGTTCCACGGGAAACGTGGACAAGCCGCAAGAAGTAGTTCCGCACCCCGATACCTACGATGAGTTCCCGGATATTAGCGCCCGCTATATGAACCAAGAACAGTTTGAGGCGCTGTGGACGGAGGCTACCACCAAGTTTGGGCTTTAGCTAAGCGCGGGCTAGAGCACCAAGTTCACTAGGATCATATAGAACGCGGTCCCGCAGAAGATGGATAATCCGGAATCCCGCTTCCACCTGTGCAGCCCAGCGGTGACCAACACACCCAGCAAGACTGGCCATAGGCCGCCGGTGCCATCCGCCTGTCCGGCAACGGCATAGACCACCAGGATCGTCATTACGCCCACGGGCATCATCAAGCCCAGCAGCGAAAAGAACTCGCTATCTTTCATCCACTTCTTTGCGGAGAAGGGAAGCTCCCGCAATAAAACGGTCACGATGCCAACGGGGATAAGGACCGCGGCAATCGCGCCTAAGCTGACTCCCGCCGGCATTTAGTCATCCTCCTTCACGGTCGTGGAGGCAAGCGGCTGCAGCCGCCAGGTGAGCGCGTTATCTACGCGAGGCGATAGATAGCGAATGATGAGCAACAGGAAATAGGCGCTCAGGGAGAGCATCAGCAGCTGCCCCGGGGTAATGAAAGCGGCGAGAATACCCAAGGCTGCAGCGGATAGCGGGAGGAACAGATCCTGATTATTGCGGAAGGAGTCCATCGCCAAGACGACGAAGAGGGCAACAAGCGCGAATTCCATTCCCTCGACGGAGGAGGGGATTACCTGGCCGGCGAGTGCACCAACGAGTCCGCCGCCCACCCACAGCATTTGGCAAAAGATTTGGATGCTCAGGATGCGGGTGCCGCTCAGCCGCTCCTCGCGCGGCAGTGCCGAGACGATGGCATACGTTTCATCCGTGAGGGCATAGGTGGAATAGGCCTTGCCCACGGGGGACTTAATCCGCTTGCGGGGAAACGTTAGCCCATAAAAGATATGGCGGAAATTCACCATAAAACCGGTAAGCAGCGAGGAAAGCGCGGAAACTCCGCCGGTAACCATGGAAATGGCGAGAAACTCCATAGAACCGGCGTAGATGACGATGGAAAATATGGGCGTCCACCACCAGCTAAAGCCGGATTGGACCATCAGGAGGCCAAAAGCCAAGCCCAATGGAATTAGCCCGAGAGCCGCCGCCCACGTGTCTTTAATGCCCTTGTGGATTTCCTCGCGCATACGGGTTAGTGTAACCGATCACTTTCCGCCGCCTAGGAATTAATTATCATCCACATTCACGGGATAGGTGGAATACAACGGCAAGGGCATAGGCTGGCGTTTCATGACATCGGCCCATAGATCGGCCGGGCCTGGGGCCACCACGTCCTGCGCTAGGGCGGGTGCTACGAACCATTCGCCGGCTTCGATTTCTTCCTCCAGTTGCCCGGGACCCCACTCGGCGTAACCGGCAAACATGCGCATCCCGGTGACCAGCGGCTCGATATCTTCCGGGTTGGAGCGCAGATCCACGTGCGCTAGGCGCGGTGCGAGGCGGCTGAGTTGTTCTTCTTTATCTGGATCCACACCTTGCTTGGTCTGCGCCAAGCCCACGACGGATTGCTGGTTGAGCGGACCGCCGATATACAGCGCCTGCGGTTTAGCAACGACGGGCATCCATTCTGGAAGCACGTTAAAAATGGCCACTTCTGAGCGCTTAGTGAGGTCCACGCCAAAGGTCATCATGTCATTGTGCTCAACCAGCAGGATGACAGAACGGGCGAATTCTGGGGACAGCATCCCCGGTGCGGACACGAGTAATTGCCCAGGGGCGGGTTCGTTGCGCTCGAGGGCATTAAATAATCTATCGGCAAACATCACTGTTTAGACTCCCACCACTGACGCAACTTCGCAATAGCCTCTTCCCGCTCGAGGGGGCCGTACTCCAAGCGCATTTCCTTCAAATAGGACCAAGCCTGACCCACTTCGGGCCCAGGGGAGAGGCCCAGGATTTCCATGATCTCGTTACCATCGAGGTCCGGGCGCACCCGCGCGAGGTCTTCCTTGCGGCCAATCTCCGCGATTCGCTCCTCCAATTGGTCATAGGTGCGCTGCAAGCGGCGCGCCTTCTTGGCATTGCGGGTAGTGCAATCGGCGCGCACCAGCTTGTGCAGGCGGGGAAGGAGGTCACCCGCGTCGTTCACATAGCGCCGCACGGCAGAATCGGTCCATTGATTTTCCCCAAAGCCATGGAAACGCATGTGCAGGTACACCAACTGGCCAATATCTTCCGTCGTGGCCTTGGGGTATTTCAGCTTCCGCAGCCGCTTCCGCGTGAGCTTGGCGCCCACCACCTCGTGGTGGTGGAAAGAAACCTTACCGTCGGTGTTATCGAAGGTATCGGGCTTGCCGATGTCATGCAGCAATGCGGCCCACCGCAATACCAAGTCGGGACCGTCCTCTTCTTGATCCATCGCCTGGCGCAGCACCTTCAACGAATGCGCGTAGACGTCCTTATGCTGCGCGTGCTCGTCCGTGGTCATGCGCAGGGCAGGGATCTCCGGGAAGATATAGTCCGCAATCCCGGTATTGACCAGTAGGTCGATGCCATCCCACGGCGCCTTGCCGCAGATGAGCTTATCCAGCTCCACTTGAACGCGCTCTACCGTAATCCGCTGGATCTCTGCCGCCATATCGCGCATGGCAGCAACCACGCGGTCTGCCACGTGAAACTCTAATTGGGACGCAAAGCGCGCGGCGCGCAGCATCCGCAGTGGATCATCGTGGAAGGAGATTTCCGGTTTATCGGGGGTGTCGAGCACCTTGTTGGCCACATCGTGGAGGCCGCCGAGGGGATCGTGGAACTCAAAGGTGGCATCGGCAAGCAGCTCAATAGCCATGGCATTGACCTTGAAGTCGCGCCGCACCAAATCGCCTTCCAGGCTATCGCCGTAGATGACCTCGGGGTTGCGGGACTGCCCATCATAGGAATCAGAGCGGAAGGTGGTGATTTCTATCTGTTGGCCCTTGTACACGGCGGATACGGTGCCATAGGCAATGCCGGTATCCCATACCGTTTCGGCCCACTCATCCAGGATTTCCTTGACCACCTCTGGGCGCGCTGGGGTGGTGAAGTCCAGATCATTGCCCAAGCGGCCGAGGAGGGCATCGCGCACCGAGCCGCCCACGAGGTAGAGGGCATGTCCGCGCGCGCTGAATTTCTCCACCAGCCCGCTCAATAAGCCACTGAGCGAGTTCACGGTAGACTCCGCGCGCGCAAGAACGCCGATTAACTGAGTGTCCTGAAAATTCACGGGTGAGAGTCTACTACGATTGGCAGGGATGACTAACCAAGAACAAGGCTCCGCGCAAGGCCCCTCCAAAGGAGGCGGCCGTAGCCGTAACCGGCGCCGGCGCCGGCGGCGGCCGGATAACCGCACGCGCCGCAACACCCAGCAGCGCAGGCAGCAACGCGGCGGCAATAATCACGGCACCTCCACCGTCATGGAGACCCGCGATGAGACATCTGCGGGCGGGCTCGTAATCTCCGGGCTGGCCGAGTGCGTCGACGGCAACGGTAAGGCGGACCTGTCCCGCGTCTACGTAGCGCTGATTGGGCGCTTAGACCGCCGCGGGCGTTTATTGTGGTCCATGCCCAAGGGGCACGTGGAAAATGACGAGGCCAAGGAGGTCACCGCAGAGCGCGAGGTATGGGAAGAAACCGGTATTTCTGGCGAGGTTTTCGCTGACCTCGGCGTGATCGATTATTGGTTCGTTTCTGATGGCGTCCGCATTCACAAGACGGTGCACCACCATCTGCTGCGCTTTGTGGACGGCATCATGAACGATGAGGATCCAGAGGTTACCGAGGTGTCCTGGGTTCCCGTTTCTGAACTCATCGAGCACTTGGCGTACGCGGACGAACGTAAGCTCGCGCGCATCGCGCACGATCTCCTCCCGGATCTCGCACGAAAGGAAGCCGACGCAGGGAAAGCGACCCCACGCTAATGCACAAGCGCCTCAGATCACTCGCCGCGGCTGGCGGTTGCGCGGTACTTGCCGGTTGGGGATTGTTCTTACCAAGCGCGGCGGCCCAAATGGACTCTGTCCCGGACGAGCAGAAGGATATCCAAGCCTGGTTGGGCGCGCGCGGGCCGGAGCGCGCCGATCTGGATCTTATCGATGCCCAGCCCTTTACCGTAGGCACTGACCTGCAGCTTCGCTTCCGCGTGCATAACCCCACCGATCAGCCCTTGGAAGATCTGCAGGTAACTAGCCGCCGCGGCGATAGCGTGGCCGATGCGGCAGAAGCGCGTACGGAAATGGCCACCGGCGATTTTCCTTATTATGGCTCGGGTATGACGACAGCACCGCTGCAGCCAGGGGAAACCCGGGAGATAAGCTTCACCGTGCCCAGTGGCTTAGATGCCGAGCGTACCTTGGCAATCAATGAACCCGGCGCCTATCCGCTGTTATTTACCCTGACCGGCACTCTCGAGGGCGATGCGGTCAGCTTGGCAGAGGAACGCTTTGTGGCCCAGTTCTCTGGAGACGGGCCGACAGATGCCGGACATACCGCGGCAGCGGAAGAAGCGGCACCAGAAGAAGAACACGACGAAGCCGAAGAACCCCAATCGCACGATCTCACGGTGGTCTATCCCATCAGCGCGAACTTAAACATCGTCCCCGGCGGGCTCGGGGGAGAAGAGCTCATCTTGTCCTCCGATGAGTTAGGGCACGAGCTGCACGAAGGCGGCCGCCTCGATAAGTTGGTTTCTACCTACGAGGATCATGACCTGCAAGGGGCAGGCTGTGTGGCCATCGACCCCGCGCTGCTCGATACCGTCAACCGCATGTCGCAAGGCTATACGGTCAATTCCACTCGCCCCGCGCAAGGCGATCGCCCCAAGCGCCTGCGCGATTCCTGGTCGCACGGCAGTGACGATGACAAGGGAGAACCGGGCCAGGCAAAAAATGACGCCGAACGGTGGCTGGAGCGCCTGCGCGAGTTGGATTGTTTCATCGCCATGCCCTGGGCCAATGCGAATGCCTCTGCGGTGGCAAGGGCCAATAATCCCGACCTCCTCTTTGAAGGCTTGCAACGCGGCAACCAGACCATCGAGCGCGTCCTGGGTAAGGCGCCGGCCAGCAATATCCTGGCGGTAGGTTCCGGTTATATTGACCAAAAATTGCCGGTTCCGTCCCTGGTTGCGGATAATTCGAACTGGTCCGGCGAGGCCGCGACTTTCGATGCCTCCCTTGGCGCCCTGCTATCCCAAACCGGCTCCAAGCCACAGACGGTTGGCTATTCCAACCCGGAGCTGCGCTATGACTACTCCAAAGATTCTGCTTTATCTCGCGCCATCACGGGCGGGGCGGCCCTCAGTCTCGCGGGCGGGGAAGATACCGTGGCCAAGCTTCCGAACTACCTTGACCCAAGCGCTGCCGAGCACGCACTCGCCGCCGCAGAAGACCTGCTCAAGTCCGGCCACTCCCGCCCCCGCGGGATCAGCGCGGTGGAATTGCAACAAGGCGATCCCAACGCTCCTACCGGTAGTCCCTTTATCGATCCGGCGGTCTTTTCGGAGCCGGAATTGGCCCGCGTTGAGCAACAGGCGCGCTATACCGATGAGCTGATGAATATCGTGGTCGATGACCCTGATATCACCATGACGCGCTCTGAATTCGTGCTGCCGCTGCGCCGCGATCTCCTCAACTCGTTATCGCTTAATAATCGCGAAAGCTTGGGCACCCACGCCGCGGCGCGCGAGTCCTTTTCCCGCACCATGGAGATTCACTCCAATACGCTGCGGGATCTGCGCGATTCTGTCTCCCTCATCCCCCCGGGAAATGTTTATACCCGCGTATCTGAGTCATCGCCGCTGCTCATCGTGGCCGAAAATGGCCTGCCGTTGCCGGTGGAGGCAAAGCTGCAATACGATGCCCCCGATGGCGCGCGGCTCAACACGCCCAAAAGCGTCCGTATTCCCGCTAAGGGCTCTATTACTGTATCCATGACCGCTGATATGCCGAAGGACGCGGATCGCACGGACATTGGGCTGTGGCTGGCCACTCCTAAAGATCAGACCATTTCGCAGCCCATCACTATCTCCGTGCAGACACGTGCCGGTATCGTAACCTTATACGCTGCCGGCATAGCCGGCGCTCTCGTGCTGGTTTTGGCTACGCTCTTTCGGCTTGGCCGTCACCGACGCAAAAATCACAAGGCTGAAAAGTAAAAGTTGAAGTTGTATCCTCTATGACCGAAAAAGATGGCCGCCAGGCCCACCACGCGGAGAAGGCACCTGCGGGCGCGGTAGACCCTACGGATACCGCCCCCAATGCGGAAGAGAACCGGGTCCCGGTTACCGCCGGCGCGCGCGGCCGCATCGTGCGCGCCTCTCCACCCGCACCGGTACCAGAAAAGCGGCCCAAGCCCTCAGTGCAGAACACGACTGTTCCCCCTGAGGAAGATAAGTCCGCACTGACTGGCCGCAATGCGGAGATCGAGGCCTCCAATCAGGACGTGATCCGCGCGACGGGAACGATGGCCATTGCCACGCTGCTCTCGCGCATCACCGGCTTCCTGCGGCAGATGCTGATTGGCGCCACCCTTGGTGCCACGGTGGGAACGGCCTTCAGTAGCGCCAACCAGATCCCCAACCTGGTCACCGAAATCGTGCTGGGCGCGGTGCTGACCTCACTGGTGGTTCCGGTCTTGGTGCGCGCGGAGAAGGAAGACTCGGACCGCGGCGAAACCTTCGTCCGAAGACTTTTTACCCTGGCGTTTTCCATCCTGGGCATCGTTACCATCCTCTCCGTCATCTTCGCGCCATTATTAACGAGGATGATGCTGCCTGAAGATTCCAAGGCCAATGCCGTGCAGGCAACATCATTGGCCTTCTTGCTTTTGCCGCAGATCCTGTTCTACGGCCTTTTCGCCCTCTTCCAGGCGGTCTTAAATACCAAGAATATCTTCGGCCCTGGTGCCTGGGCGCCGGTGGTCAATAACATCATTTCCATCAGCGTCCTCTTGGCGTATCGCTTTTTGCCAGGCCGCCTCGACCCGCACGAGCCTACGCCGGTGGCGGATCCACACATCATGCTGCTGGGTCTGGGCACCACCACTGCAGTGATCGTGCAGTGCTTGATCCTTGTGCCGTATCTGAAGAAGGCCGGCATCAACCTGCGCCCTAAGTGGGGCCTCGATGCCCGCATCAAGCAATTCGGCGGCATGGCGCTGGCCATTATTACCTACGTGGCCATCTCCCAGTTGGGTTACGTGGTCACCTCCCGCGTGGCCGCGTATGCCGATGCCGGTGCGCCGCTGGTGTACCAGAACGCATGGCTGATGCTGCAGGTGCCCTATGGCGTTATCGGCGTGACCTTGCTGACCGCCATCATGCCGCGGCTTTCGCGCAATGCCGCCGATGGCGATGTCGATGCCGTCGTGCGCGACCTTACCTTGGGTACCAAGCTGACCTTCATCGCGCTAATCCCCATCGTCATTTTCATGACGGGCTTCGGTGTGCCCATCGCCCGCGCGCTGTTCCAATACGGCGCCTATGGTGCAGATAGCGCGGAGCAGCTCGGCCTCACCATCAGTTTTTCCGCCTTTACTTTGATCCCCTATGCGCTGGTGCTGCTGCACCTGCGCGTTTTCTACGCCAGGGAAGAGGCGTGGACGCCCACCTTCATCATTGCCGGCATCACGCTGACCAAGGTTGTGCTGACCTTGCTGGCGCCGCTGATGACCAGCAACCCGGACCGAGTGGTCATCCTCCTCGGTACCGCCAACGGCTTCGGTTTTGTCTCCGGTGCGGTCATCGGCGGCTTCCTGCTCAAGCGCAAGCTAGGCAGCCTAGGCGGCAAGGCCGTAACCCAGACGGTTGTCTGGTCCGCCGGCGCCGGCGCGGTGGGTCTGGTTGCCTCGTGGGCGCTGTACTGGATCGCGCAATTGGTCTTGCCGGAGCAACTGCCTTCGATCGTCTCGCTGGTCAAGGTCGTCGTGCTGGGCATCGTCTTTGTGATTATCACCGGGCTCGTCCTGTCCAAGTCCTCCCTGCCCGAGGTGCAGAACCTGGCCCGCGCCCTCCAGCGCATCCCGGGAATGTCCCGGTTCATCACGGTGGACAGTTCCAAGGCCATCGAGGTCGAGGAACCAGACCTGCAGGAAATCCAGCCGGTCTATACGCAGGATTCCTTCAATGCCACCTTGGTGCCGCCACCGATGTCCGCGGGTATCGTCCGCGGGCCGCGCTTGGTCCCCGGCGCCCCTGTCTCGGACGGTCGCTTCCGCCTCTTGCAGGATCACGGCGCTGTATCCGGCGCTCGGTTCTGGCAGGCCCGCGAGCAATCCACCGGCCGCCTCGTGGCGCTGACGTTCGTCGATACCAATACCCAGGCGCCCATCGCGCCATCGACGCCTACGGTCTCTGCCCGCCGTTCGGCCGAAATCTCCCGCAATACGCGGCGTTTGGCCGAGCTCAACCTAGAGACCATGGCGGATAATATCGAGATTTTGTCCTACCGCACCGGCTGCCTGGTGGTGGCGGATTGGTTTGAGGGCACCTCCCTCAAGCAGGTGGCAGAGGCGGATAACCTCGACCCCAATTCCGTCGCCCGCGCTACAGCGCCGCTGTTTGCCGATGCCGCCACGGCCCACGACGCCGGCCTCATCCTCGGCGTGGAGCACCGCGACCGCTTCCGCGTATCCACCTCCGGCATCGTCAAGGTTGCCTTCCCCGCGGTGCTGGATGGGACGTCTGCGGAAAGCGACCGCGAGGCCCTCAGCTCCGCGCTGAGCATGCTGGTTGAATCCACCGAACCATCGCCAAAGAAGCTGCGCGATATTTCCGATGACGCCAACCTCACCGCCGATGAGGCCGCAGAACGCCTCGAAGCAGCACGACTGGCCTTTGATGCCGCGGATGCAGAGACCCGCGAAGAAAAGCTGGAAGAGCTGCAGGAAGCAGAGGGGTTGACCTCGGCGGGCATCGCCAAGCGCCTGCGCGAATTCGCCCCAGAAGAGCAGGAAGAAAAGACGGAGGCCCTCCCCGTGGTCGTTGAAGATGAACCCTCGCAGGAAGAGGATCCGAAGCAAGAACCCGGCTTTGGCGGCCGCGGTTACTCGGGCTCCGGCGTCGTGGTCATCGGCATTTTCGCCACCATCTTTGTCGTGGGCATGGCGGCGCTCACGACGTGGATCATGTCCCTGCTCAGCGATGTGGAAAAGACCGGTTCCGTTACCGAAACCGTGCAGGGCTCCACGGTGATCCCGGATACCCCGCCGGTGCACCTCAAGGAACCGTCCGCTATCACGGTGCCAGACGGCGAGGATAATGAGCAGCTTACCGATGGCAAGACGATCACCACCTGGTCCACGAAGGAAACCGGTTCAGGCGCCTTACTCACCCTGGATAACCCGGCCCATCTTTCCGTCATGACCGTGACCCACACCAGGTCCAATGGCGCGCACTATGAAATCTATGGCGTCAACAAAGACGATTTCGATCCGGAGCACCCACAGCTGAGCTCTCTTCCCAAATTGGCGGAGGGCAAGTTCAAGCACGCAAACGAAGACTTGGAGCTGAAAGAAACGCCTCAGCAATTCGATGCCGCGCTCATAGTCATCACAGAACTGCCTAAGTCAAAAGAGGTTACACTGGGGGAGGTCCAGCTTGTAGGCCATCCTTAAGACCGAGGTCAACGAGTTGGAAAAAGAAATTTTACTTCAAGGCTTGACTAAATTGCCCAGTCAGGTATCGTGGTTGGTGTTACATCAACAACAACGTTAGGAGAATCAATTATGTCCCTCGCAGCAGGTACCTACACCATCGACAAAGAGCACACCGTCATCGGCTTCGTTACCAAGCACGCCATGGTCACCAAGGTGCGCGGCAACTTCGGTGAATTCGAAGGCACCATCAACGTCGCCGAGAACATCGCCGACTCCACCGCAGAGGCCACCATCAAGGCTGACTCCATCTCCACCGGTAACGAGGACCGCGATGGCCACGTAAAGAACGAAGACTTCTTCAACGTGGAGCAGTACCCAGAGCTTTCCTTCACCACCACCAACGTCAACGTTGACGAAGACGGCAACGGCACCGTCACCGGTGACCTCACCATCAAGGGCACCACCAAGTCCGTCGACCTCAAGGTTGAAGAGGTCGCTACCGCTGAGGACCCATTCGGCAACTTCCGCCTGGGCTTCGAGGCACAGACCAAGATCAACCGCAAAGACTTCGGCATCGACTTCAACGCTCCGCTCAAGACCGGCGGCGTCCTCGTTTCTGAAGACATCAAGATCGAGCTCGAGGTTTCTGCCATCAAGCAGTAATCGCACTTCTTTGAAAACCTTGGGCTCTCACTGCCCCTGGTTACCAACAACTAAAGCCCGCGCCGCGTACCCACTCGGCCGCGGGCTTTAGTCGTATTCCCCAGGCAAATCTTTCAGGTTTGGTGCCTTGTCTGGGCAATTACTCGGCCAGCACAAAACAACTCCACAACAACTTCAAACAACTTGAATTTATACCTTGAGCTGCAGGTATGAAGAAGCGACCGAATTATATTAGTTGAGAGTTGTGTATAGTTATTTCAAACAACTTCTGGGTTCCGCGAAGCCCCCAAGTATTCGCGAGTTAGCACCCCCGCCGGAAGTAGCAGTTTGCCCAAAATATCGAAGTTAGGCTGGGTTTTTAAAGAAATTCCTAGGTCCCTCGTTTACGACCCTGGAATCGCCGCGCGATTTTAAGGTAAACAACTTCAAACAACTTGCTACTCTTCTGACCAGCACATCTGTTGTAATCGAATAATTAAGCTTCGAGGAGTTGTGCACAAGTTGTTTGAAACAACTTGTGCTAGCATTCATTTATGTCTGAGGCAGAATTGCAGGCCGTTTACGCAGCTCTCAAAGCTATCGAGGAAGGTGCTACCGCCGATAGCCAAGAGAGTCAGGTTTTGGACTTCAAAGAAGATCCCGCAACACATCCACAGAATCGAAACCCAGATGCTTCACTTACTGAATTCCTCATTGATGAAACCATATGCTTTTCCAACGCGAACGACGGGGTTTGCCATATCGTCTTGGGCGTTTCAGATAAAAGGGCAGGTGCCGCAGCTTTTACCGGAACCTCACGCAGCATCGAATGGATTGAGCAGAAAATATTTAATGGTACTCAACCTGGAATCAGAGTAGAAGGAACTGAACTTAACTATTGCGGTCAGCGGCTTATTTGTCTGCGAATTCCCAAGGGGTTGACACTTTACCAACGCCCGAAAGGGCAGGCCAGCATTCGCAGAGGCACCTCGTGCGTGCCACTTTCTGAAGAAGAGCGGCGCTCCATCGCCTTTCAGCGCGCAAATCCGGACTTTTCTGCAGCTGAGTCCCGATATTCTTTCGAAGATTTGGATGCTACAGCCATCGATCAAGCGCGCCGGCTCCTCAAAAAAGCACGATCGGCTTCAGGTTCCTTAGATCGAGTACCCCACACGACCAATGAACTACTTTCCGAGCTCGGTCTTCTCACCCGCGATGGTCAGTTAACCTACGCCGCAGAAATCCTGTTCATTACTCCAGCCAACAGTCGAACTACCATCAGACACTTGGCCCGTGAGGTACCTGGAGGAGATCCCCAGGCCACGGAAATATCTGCACCTTTGATCACCGCCTACCTGAGGCTAAAAGAGCTCGTAGCAACCGCAGCACGAACAGAAGTTGCACGCGTGACCTTCCCAAATGGGCAAGAGATTTCTATCCCAGCCTTTCCTGAGACCGCAGTGGACGAGGTCATTTCTAACGCTCTCGCACACAGGGATTGGGATGCTAGTAGTGCAGTAGTCATTGACCAATCACCGACAGCGCTTACTGTGTGGTCACCAGGACCGTTGCCAGTGGGAGTCACAGAAAAGCGAATCTTAACTACTCAATCGATTCCCCGCAATCCGCGACTCATGGTTGCCTTAAGAATGCTGGACCTTGCAGAGGAATCTTCACGGGGTTTCGACCGCATGTGGGCAGCGATGTTAGCTAGTGGACGCCATACCCCGGCTTTGCATACAGCGGAGAATTTTGTCGAAGTAAGCCTATCTTCTGGTGAGGTAGACAAGGACTTTGTCTATGCGTTAGCTAAATTAAACGACCATTACCCGGACAAGGCGTTCGAAAGTATCAATGGGTTACTTATCGCACGCCAACTCATGGATCACAAGATTTTGCTCAACCGATCCACAGCCGCTCTAATGCAGGTCACCGAGCAAGAAGCCCAAGATATTCTCCAGTGGTATTCGTCTATTGGATACCTGGAAAGGCTTCGGAACGCCGGGGAATGGATCCTGTCTGGTGACGCGAGGAAACTCATGGGATTGAATAAACAAGGAGCAATTTCATCGGCCTCAGTGCAAGATTGGATTTTGGCACAGCTTGAAGCAGGCGAAGTACTCTCCGCACGGGAGACGGCCGAGGAACTAGGTGTCGACAGAAAGATGATAACTGATATCCTGCGCCATTTGAAAAAAATGGGACAAGCCACGATCGATCCATCGGGCCCACAAAGAGGCAGTAATACTCGGTGGATTGTCGCCGGTTGAAATGCTCCTCGCAGATTCAGGAGCACATCTTCCTGAGCCCAGCTTCTGCGGTAACTATAGTTTCTAACTATGACGACACAACGCGATAAAACCCAACACGAGCTGCTCCAGGAGCGCGCTGCAGCAGTAGACCTGCGGGCATACCACCTGCACCTGGATTTATCTCAGGTGAAGGAAAGCCCGACGTTCGGCGCGACGAGCCGCATAGAGCTCACCACCACCGAGTCCGAGCTTTTCCTGGACTACTTGGGAGAATCGGTAGAACAGGTTACGGTTAACGGTCAGGCGCGGGACGTCGACTTTGATGGCACCCTTATCAGCCTCCACGAGCTACCGGTGGGGGAGGAGCTAACCATTGAGGTCACTGGCGCCTCGCGCTACTCGCGTACGGGCCAGGGTTTGCACCGCATGCACGACCAGGCCGATGACGCGACCTATCTGTACTCGCACCTCGAGCCTTCCGATGCCCGCCGCATCTTCCCCTGCTTTGAGCAGCCGGATCTCAAGGCACCGTTCCATGTCACCATGACCGCGCCGAAGGACTGGCAGATCCTCTCCAATCAGCCCGAGATCGGGCGCGAGGAGCACGGGGACAATGCTACGGTTCGCTTCGCACCCACCCCGCCGCTTTCTACATACCTCACCTCTTTTGCCGCTGGGCCATATAAGTATCAGGAACGCATCTGGACCTCGCCGGATGGCGATCACTCCGCGCAGCTGCGCGCCTTTGCCCGCGCCTCCATGTTTGAATACTTGGACGAGGAGATTCTGGAACTTACCGCGCAGGGCATGGACTATTTCCACGAGAACTTCGGCTTTGCCTACCCTTGGGGCAAGTACGATTCCATCTTCGTGCCGGAATATAACCTCGGCGCCATGGAGAACCCGGGCCTGGTGACCTTTACGGAAAGCTATATCTTCCGCTCTAAAGCCACCCGCAGCCAGAAGGCCGCTCGCGCAAATACCATTCTGCACGAGATGTCCCACATGTGGTTCGGCGATCTTGTCACCCCGCAGTGGTGGGACGATCTCTGGCTCAAGGAGTCCTTTGCCGAGTTCATGGGCGCCGATGCCTCCGTGCACGCCACCGCCTACGAAGAGGCCTGGGTCAACTTCGCCGGCCAGCGCAAAAACTGGGCTTACCTGCAGGATCAGCTTCCCACCACACACCCCATCAAGGCCGAAATCCCAGACGTCGATGCCGCGCGCCAGAACTTCGATGGCATTACCTATGCCAAGGGCGCGGCGGTGCTCAAGCAGCTCGTGCACTACGTGGGCCGCGATAACTTTTATGCGGGGGCGCGGGATTATTTCCAGGAGCATGCGTTTGCCGCGGCCACCTTCGATGACCTGCTCACGGCCCTGAAAAAGCACACTGACCGCGACCTCGATTCCTGGTCAAAGGCATGGCTGCGCACCTGGGGTCCGGATACCCTCACCCCGGAACTGCACACGGAGGGTGAGAAGATCACCGAGCTCGCGGTGAGCGCCGAAGCCGAGGATACGACCCGCCCGCACCGCCTGAGCGTGGCGCTTTTTGATGCCCACCTGAACAAGTACCGCGAGTTCGACATCGACCTTCCCGCCGGCGGCCACCGCACCATCGTGGATGAGGCGGCAGGGGAGAAGGCCCCGACATTGCTGCTGCTTAACGATGCCGACCACACCTACACCAAGGTCCGCTTCGACGATGCTTCGCTTGCCACCATCAGCGATCACCTGTCCGAGGTCCAGGATGGACTCAGCCGCGCGGTCATCTGGACCTCGCTGTGGAACCTCACCAGGGATGGGGAGTGGAATGCGGAGGAGTACGTGGGCGTCGTCGCCAAGCACGCACCCGCAGAGACCAATGCCACGCTGCTGACCACCGTCTACGGCAATGCGCACTTTGCCATCCAGCACTATGTGGCCGAAGACCGCCGCGAACAGGTGCGCGCCGAATTCGCCGATGCGCTGTGGGAACAGCTCAGCGCCGCGGATCCAGGCTCCGATGCGCAGCTCATACTAGCCCGCACCGCCATTGCCGCGCTGGCCGCAACGCCGGAGGCCTCCGGTACCGAGCGCCTGCGTGACCTGCTCGCCGGCACGGTAGAGGGCCTGCGACTCGATCCGCAGATCCGCTGGTCCATCCTGCGCGCCCTGGCCGCCCGCGACGCCGTCGCACTGGATGAGTTAGAGGCAGAAAAGCAGCGGGATAATACTCTGACCGGCGCCGCCGAATTCTTGGGCGCTAGCCATGCCTTCCCCACGCCGGAGACCAAGCGGGCCGCCTTCGATAGCGCGCTGACGCCAGGGGAATATTCCAATGCGGAGGTCGATGCCCTGCTGGCCGGCTTCAACGCCCCGCGCTCGGCAAAGCTGCAAGAAGAATTCGCCGAAGAGTTCTTCCGCCGCGTCGAAGATATTTGGGATAACCACCCCATCGAGATCGCCAACCGGCTAATCCGCGGCCTCTACCCGGAAACTTCCATGGCGGAGTCCGCTACCACGGAACTCCTGCATAAGGATCTGCCGGGTGCGCTGCGCCGCGTGCTTCTGGAGTGCCGCGACCACCTGCGCCGCACCCTGCGCGTGCGCGCCCAACAGTAGGCGGTCAATAGACTGTACCGCTGCCGGCTCGCGCCGGAGTTCTCCCCGGGTCACAATTGCTTTAACACTTGTTGATCCGGGGGGAATCTACAGATGCCATTAAGTCCTGACCACAGCGACGAAGAATTAGTTGATGCTTTTATCGAGGGGGATAATAAGGCCTTTTCCGCCATCGTGGAACGCCACCGCAAGCGGCTGACCACTGTGGCGCGGCGTTATACAAGGAATGAATACGATGCGCAGGATGTCGTGCAAGAAGCCTTCCTGCGCGCTAGCTGCAATCTCCATAGCTACCGGCGGGAATCGGCCCTAAGCACGTGGCTGCACCGCCTGGTGAAAAACACCGGCTACGACTATTTAAACCACCGGGCTAATAGGGAAAACGCCTCGCTCGATAGCGATGATTTTGCCGATGATCGCAATCCGCTGCTGGCACACAACCCATCCGAAAATCTGGCGGAACAACTCGTCGTCCGCGAGGCCATGGAGCTTTTAAGGCAAGATCAGCGCGAAGCACTCATGCTTACCGATGTCGCCGGGTTCCGCGTCAACGAAGTCGCCACCGCCCAGGGCGTAAAGCCTGGCACCGTTAAATCTCGCCGGGCACGCGCGCGGGAGGTACTGCGTGAAGCCATCGGTTAACTACATCTCGATATCGCATCATTCTTGCATCAATTTCGCAGCCGCTAGCCTTTGCAATATGAACGTTTCGCAATCTGGCGGGTAGACTCTTGACGTTACGCAAAATGACACTGTGATTTTAGGGAGTTAGCAATGACCGTCCACGATGTTGCCATCGTAGGTTCCGGACCTGCCGGTTATACCGCCGCGCTTTATGCCGCTCGTGCTGAACTCAGCCCCATTGTATTCGAGGGATTTGAATACGGTGGCGAATTAATGAACACCACCGAGGTAGAGAACTACCCGGGCTTCCAAAAGGGCATCATGGGCCCAGAGCTCATGGAAGAAATGCGCGCACAGTCAATCCGCTTTGGTGCGGATCTGCGCATGGAAGTCGTCGACTCCGTTGAATTGGAGGGCGATATTAAAAAGCTCCACGTGGGCGATGAGGTTTTTGAAGCCCGCACGGTAATCCTCGCCACTGGCGCCGCACCGCGTCACCTTGGCATTCCCGGTGAGGAAGAGCTCTCCGGCCGCGGTGTTTCTACCTGCGCTACGTGCGATGGCTTCTTCTTTAAGGGCCACAATATCGCCGTCATCGGCGGCGGCGATTCCGCTATGGAGGAAGCTACCTTCCTGACCAAGTTCGCGGAGTCTGTCACCATTGTCAACCGCTCCGAAAACTTCCGCGCCTCCAAGATCATGCTGGACCGCGCCCAGGAAAACGAGCAGATTAAATGGGAGACCAATAAGGTTGTCGAGCGCGTGCTTGAGGATGACGGCAAGGTCGGCGGCCTAGAGCTCAAGGACGTTGAGACTGGGGAAACCTCCACCTTGGACGTGACCGCCATGTTCGTTGCCATTGGCCACGATCCGCGTTCGTCCTTCCTAAACGGCCAGGTGAAGCTCAATGATAATGGTTACGTTGAGGTTGACCAGCCCTCTACTAAGACCTCTCTGCCTGGCGTTTTCGCTTGCGGTGACTTGGTAGATGACCATTATCAGCAGGCCATCACCGCTGCAGGTTCTGGCTGCCGCGCTGCCATGGATGCGGAACAATTCTTGGCTGCAAACCGTTAGATTCAGTATGAGTAACGTCAAAAAGGTAACCACTGAAACATTCCGTTCTGATGTCATCGAGGCGGATAAACCCGTCGTCGTGGACTTCTGGGCGGAATGGTGCGGGCCATGCAAGAAGCTGTCTCCGATCTTGGAAGAGGTCGCAGATGAGCTCGACGGTGAAGTCACCATTGCCCAGGTCAACGTCGATGAAGAACGAAACCTAGGCGCCATGTTCCAAATCATGTCCATTCCAAATGTATTGATTTTCAACAATGGCGAAAAGGTCGACGAGTTTGTGGGCCTGCGTTCTAAAGATGACATCGTGGCGCAAGTGAAAAAGCAGCTATAGCTGTTACTCTTGTTACTAAAGTTACCGAGTAGGAAATCTGCCATGCGGTCTAAAGTCCTAGGCCGTGGAAGGGGTGAAAGGCGTGAATCGCGTTCTTCGGGTTGGTGATTCAAGTGTGCGCGTAGCTGAAGCTCGCGCCACCTTGGCTCGCCTTGGCCTCTTATCAGATTTCACGGGCGAACTCTCTGCCTGGAAAAAGCAGAAGTACTCCGAGACTGATAAGACCTTTGATGCCGATCTCGCTGAAGTGCTCAAGGCATTCCAGCAATCGCGCGGCATCCTCCCAACGGGAGAGATCGACGATCTGACCCTGCGCGAATTGCGCCAAGCCTCTTATACCCTGGGCAGCCGCGTTTTGAGCTATGAACCCACCAATCCATTGGTGGGCGATGACATTTCGCAATTGCAGCAACAACTGCAAGAGCTCGGTTTCTATCAAGATCGCGTCGATGGTCATTTTGGCCGCAATACCCACGCTGCCTTAACCGAATACCAGCACAATTGCGGGCTGCAGGAAGACGGCGTGTGTGGACCGGCTACCATTCGCGCGCTCAGCTTGCTCGGCCGCCGCATCACCGGCGGTTCGGCGCACAATATTTTAGAGCGCGAGCGTGTGCGCAATGCCGGGCCAAAGTTGGCGGGCAAGCGCGTGGTCATTGACCCTGCACTAAGTGGCCGGGACTCCGGCTTCACGGTCAAGGGCCGTTTTGGTGATATTTCTGAGCAAGAAATCCTCTGGGATCTCACCCAACGCATCGAAGGCCGAATGATCGCCGCCGGCATGGAAACCATTATTTCGCGCCCCCGCACCGATGATGCGGACGTGCAATCCCGTGCCGAGCTGGCCAATGCCTTTGATGCCGATATGGTCATCTCTTTGGCGTGCGATTCTTATCCCAACGAGAAGGCCCACGGCGTAGCCACGTTCTACTTTGGTTCCGAATCCGGAAACTCCTCACTCATTGGTGAAACCCTTTCCGGCTTCATCCAGCGTGAAATCGTGGCGCGCACCGATCTGCAGGACTGTTCTAACCACGGCCGCACCTGGGATCTTTTGCGCCTGACGCAGATGCCGGTTGTTCAGATCTTTTTGGGTTACCTCACCAATCCTGAGGACGTCAAAATTCTGACCAACCCGAAGCGCCGTGACGATATTGCAGAAGCAATCGTCATCGCCGTCAAGCGTATGTACCTCATGGAGCAGGACACCGCCATTACCGGTACCTACAAATTCTCCGAGCTTCTTCAAGCAGAGCAGGCTTAGCCTGCACAAGCTGGAGCGCACAGAGCGGACTTAATCACTGGCCGCCGCGCAAGATTAACTGCGTTATCTTGTACCAATAGAATTCATTCGATTAGTATCAGTCCAAGCTATTGATATCTACTAATTGAATGGATTCCTATAATGGGCAGCTCAACCTCCGCCCCAATTTCCAGAAAAGAAACGCGCCGCGTAGTAGCTGCCACCACAATCGGAACCGCGATTGAATGGTACGACTACTTTCTCTATGCCGCCGTCGCCGGCCTAGTTTTTAACCAGGTAATGTTCGGCCCCTTGGAAGGTGGGGTAGCCAGCATCGTCTCCTTCGCCTCCGTGGGCCTATCCTTCCTTTTTCGCCCACTTGGCGCCTTCCTAGCGGGCCATTTTGGTGACCGTCTTGGCCGCCGCCTCGTCCTCATGGTCACCCTTTTTGCCATGGGTGGGGCCACCACGCTGATTGGCCTCCTGCCTACCTACGATACGGCGGGAGTATGGGCTCCGATCCTGTTGATTTTCCTCCGCATCGTTCAGGGCATCTCCGCCGGGGGAGAGTGGGGTTCTGCGGTGCTGCTTGCAGTTGAACACGCGCCCAACCATAAGCGCGGCCTCTTCGGCGCTGGGCCACAAATCGGAGTCCCCATCGGCCTGCTGATGTCCTCTGGCGTGCTATCCATCATGAATGTCATCGCGCCAGGGGATGCCTTCCTTGAATGGGGTTGGCGCGTCCCATTCTTGCTTTCCTTCGTCCTAGTGATCATCGGCTACGCCATCCGTATCGGCGTCGATGAGTCACCGGTCTTTCAAGAGATCTCAGATAATAAGAAGCGCGAGGCGGCAAACCCCATTGGCATCTTGTTCAAGCGGTATTTCCCGCTTGTCCTCGTCGCTGCCCTAGTTTTTGCAGGTAACGGCACCGTGGGCTATATGACCACCGGTGGTTATATCCAAAATTACGCCACAAACCCCGAGGGCCCGGTCTCGCTCGCGCGTGGCGATGTCCTCAATGCCGTCACGCTGTCCGCCTTCACGTGGCTCATCTTTACGCTTTTCGCTGGCTGGTTATCGGATTATATCGGACGCCGCACGACGTATCTCGTCGGATTTGTCATTCAAGCAATCGGCGCAGCGGCTCTATTCCCGCTTGTTAACACGGCGTCCCTGGGATTGCTTTATGTCGCCCTCATCTTCCTGACGATAGGGCTCGGCTTAACCTACGGTGCGCAATCTGCCATGTATACCGAGCTTTTCCCAGCATCCATTCGCGCTTCGGGCGTATCGATTACCTATGCCATCGGTTCCGTTCTCGGCGGTGCCTTCGCCCCGATGATCGCGGCCGCGTTGGTAGAAGCAACGGGCACGACCTTTGCGGTATCCATCTATCTTGTCTCCGCAAGCATCGTCGGATTTATTGCAGCCCTGCTCCTGCGCGAGCGCAAGGGCATTCCGCTTGGCGCCGAACACGAGGAAGAACAAGCCAAGGGCCACTTCATCTTTTCTAAAAAATAGTGCCCTCGCTCTAAAGAGGAGGGCACTAACTTTGGGAATTCGGCAGGCACCTGGGGAACCTGCCACAGGAGCAGGTTATTTATCCCGCTCCATCAGCGCCATGATGCGCTCGAAATCCTCCTGGTCGCCGAATTCTACGACCATCTTGCCCTTGCGCTTACCCATGGTCACGGTGACCTTAGTATCGAAACGATCTGAGAGGCGCTCGGCCGAGTCGGTGAAAAATTGCGGCTGTGGTACCTGGGACTTCTTCTTATTCTCCGCGGGTTTCCCGTCGCGCTTATAAAGCGTCACGGCTTCCTCGGTGGCGCGCACGGACAAGCCCTCTGAAATAACCCGGTCCGCGATGTAGTCCATCGCTTCCTTATCGTCCAGGCCCAAGATAGCGCGGGCGTGACCGGCCGAAAGCGTTCCTGCGGCGACTCGCTTCTGCACGTCCACCGGCAACCGCAGCAGGCGGAGCATATTGGTCACCTGTGGGCGCGAGCGGCCAATGCGGTCCGCTAATTCGTTCTGGGTGACCCCGAACTCTTCCAAGAGCTGCTGATAAGCGTGTGCCTCTTCCAAAGGGTTGAGTTGGACGCGGTGGATGTTTTCCAGCAGGGCATCGCGCAGCAGGTTGTCGTCTTTGGTGTCGCGCACGATGGCAGGGATGGTGGCCAAGCCAGCCTTGGAGGAGGCTCGCCAACGACGCTCACCCATGATGAGCTCGAATCCGCCCTCCTCGGAGGGGCGGACCACGACCGGCTGTAGGAGGCCGAACTCGCGGATGGAGTGAACCAGCTCGCTGAGCTCATCTTCGTCAAAAACGGTGCGCGGCTGCTTGGGGTTGGGGACGATTTCCCCCACGGAAATCTCGCGGTAGGTCGCGCCGATTGCTGCCGGTGTAGCTTGCCGCTTCTTGGAGGCCTTGGAGCTGGAACCCTGTTGAATGGTGGGAGCGCCCTTTACGCGCTTCTCGCCGCGCGCCTTGCGCTCACTATTTCCCGTAGAATTTCCCAGGATAATATCTGCGGCGGAATCACCCAGCCGTGGTTTGCGGGTGGGTGCGTCGGGGCCGGACGGGATGAGAGCGGCTAGGCCTTTGCCTAGGCCACCTTGCTTTTGTTCTGCCATGAAATCCTATCCTTCCAATTCCGCATAAATTTCGGGGCTCACGCCAATCGCTCCCGTGGTGGGATGCGGGCGATAATCACCGCGCCTATTGAGCTCGCGAGCCGCGGCGAGGTACGCCCGTGCGCCGGTGGACGAAGGGGCGTAATCAATCACCGTGGTCCCGTAACCAGGCGCCTCTGAGACGCGCACTGAACGCGGGATGACGTTGCCCATGACAACGGCGCCAAATTGCTCGCGGACGTTATCGGCCACATCTTCGGCCAAACGTGTACGTGCATCATACATGGTAAGGAGCACCGCAGAGATATGCAGATCTTCATTGAGGTGCTCACGAATCATCGTAATATTGCCCAATAACTGGCCCACGCCCTCCAGTGCGTAGTACTCACACTGGATAGGAATGATGACTTCCTCCGCGCACGTCATGGCATTGATCGTCAACAAACCCAAAGAAGGCGGGCAATCAATAAAGACGTATTCAAAGCCGTGTTCTTCTAGGAACCCGTTATGGAGGGCATCGTAAAGCCGAAACTCGCGGCGCACGAGAGATACCATCTCAATTTCCGCGCCGGCAAGATCGATAGTCGCGGGGATGCAAAAAAGGTTGGAATTATGCGGGGAAGCCTGCATGGCCTTTTCCGCAGTGCAATCGCCCAAGAGCAATTCATAGCTGGAATCGGTTCCTGAGCTATGTTCCGCGCCCATGGCGGTCGATGCGTTTCCCTGGGGGTCAAGGTCAATGACCAATACCTTCTTGCCTTCAGTAGCAAGGGCTGCGGCCAAGTTGGCGGCGGAGGTGGTTTTACCTACGCCGCCCTTCTGGTTAGCAATGGTGATAAGGCGCGGATTAGTCATGCCGTCTACTTTAGTTCACGCGCGGGACACGGATAATCGTGGTTCCGTGAACGGTCGTGACCTCGGCCTTTCCGCCGCCGGCCTTCTTAATATCCGCGGCATCGCGCTCCAGCTCTTCGTGTACTGAAGAACCTTTCAGCGCGATCATTTCCCCGCCTTTGCGCACCAGGGGAAGCGACCACTTTGCCAGTTTTCCCAGGGGAGCTACCGCACGGGAGGTCACGACGTCCGCGCCGGCCACTGCCTTTTTAATGGGGCCTTCTTCGGCGCGCCCGCGCAGCACGGTGACGTTATCTAATCCCAGCTTTTCGGTCACCTCGTTGAGGTAGTTATAGCGCTTTAACAGCGGCTCAATGAGCGTGATGTGCAGATCGGGGCGGGCAATGGCCAGCGGAATGCCGGGCAATCCGGCGCCAGAGCCGACATCGATAGCCGTGGCGCCTTCCGGGATTACCTGTTCAATAACGGCGCAGTTTAAGATGTGGCGCTCCCATAGGCGCGGTACCTCGCGCGGGCCGATAAAACCACGAGTGGACCCGTCTGTAGCGAGCGAATCGTGGTATTCCTGCGCAAGCGGCAGGCGAGAGCCAAATACTGCAGACGGGTCCATCTCGGACACTATGAGAATCTCCTCAGTAGCTGTTTAGTTGTCGTTCTTCCGCTGTTTCTTCGTGCGGTTGTCTTTCTTGCGAGCGCCAGGCTTTGGAGCGGTAGTGCGCTTGGCCTCAATCTTAGCGGCCTCTTCCTCTTCTTCTTCGCGGTCCATCTTGCCGTAGATGATGCGGGTCTGGAAGAAGGTCCACACGGTGTTGGACAGCATGTAGAACAGCAAACCGATGGGCCAGATGAAGCCGGAGAAGATCAGCATTGCGGGCATGACCCACAGCATCATCTTGGACATCATGGCCATCTGCTGCTGCATCATTTCCGCATTCTGACCCTGCGGGGCGGAAGTCTTGCCCTGGGCGCGGCGCTTTTCTTGGCGGTTCAGGCTCATGCGCGCGTTAAAGTGCATCAGCACCACAATGACGGCAATCATCGGCACAATGATGAACGCCGCCTGAGTGGTGGTGGTAACGCCTTCCACCAAGGGCGAGTTCAGGCGGAGGTTAGTAACCAGCGGGACTCCAAAGATCTTGGCATCCAAGAATTGCTGGACAAGCTCCGGCTTGAAGATGTAGTTCGCGGTATTGGCGTTGGCCTCAATGGACATCGGTTCGCCGCTGGGGTGTCCAATGCCGCCGGCTACAGCAACCGTGCGGTCGAACGAGCGCAGCACGTGGAAAAGACCAATGAACATTGGAATCTGCACCAAGACCGGAAGGCAGCCGGCCATCGGGCGAACGCCAGATTCCTTATAAACCTTCTGCATTTCCTGCGCGGCTCGAGCCTGATCGTTGCCGTACTTCGCGCGGATTTCCTGCACCTTGGGCTGGATTTCCTGCATCTTGCGTGAAGATCGAATCTGGCTCACGGTGGGCTTGACCATGAGCGCCTTCAGCGTCCAGGTCAGCAGCACGATGGCCAAAATCCACGTAATGCCCCATGCGGGATCCATTACGAGGGATAGCAGCCAGTGCCAGAACCATAAAACGGCCGAAATTGGCCAGTAAATGAAATTAAGCACGAGTGTTTAATCCTCAGTTGTTGTTGGTGACCGGTACCGGGACTGGATCGAATCCGCCCGGATGCCAGGGCCCACATTTGCACACCCTAGCCATTGCCATCGCCGTACCTTTAAGCGCGCCATGTCTGGACAACGCCTCTAAAGCATAAGCACTGCATGTCGGTTCGAACCGACAGGTTGATACCATCTTAAGGCCCGAGACATGTTTTTGGTAGAAACGAACCGCTTTAACCAACGGTGCGGCCAGTCCGGAGGCTGCAGGAATTTCTTCCCCACGGGTATTTAAATATCCCATTGCTTGCGCAGCGCCTTAGTAATATCTTTTTCTAATTGCTCACTGGTGGCGGTCGCGCTTGCAGGTAGCGCACGAATCACAACATCCACGCCCGCTGGGAGCTTGGGGATGAGCGTCATGCACACATGGCGAAGCCGCCGGGAGGTGCGGTGGCGTACCACTGCATTCCCGACGGCTTTAGAAACAATGAGGCCGAATCGCGGCCCGGTGGCCGCGATCTCGGCCGGATTGCCCATGGTGCCAGTGGAATTCGCACTCATGGTGTCGCGCGCATGCACGACGACGGTGCGAGTGCCCTGCCGGCGACTGCCCTTCATCGTCCGCCGAAATTGCGGCGGCGATGTGAGCTTGTGGTGGGCTGGCAGCATGACTTATGCGGACAGCTTTGCGCGGCCCTTCTTGCGGCGAGCGGCCACAATTGCACGACCGGAGCGGGTGCTCATGCGAGTACGGAAACCGTGCTTACGTGCACGGCGACGGTTGTTCGGCTGGAACGTGCGCTTACCCTTTGCCACGTCAATTCTCCTTGAAGTTGTACGTGGACATACTGCCGCCGCAAAACGGCAGCACATCCACTGATGAATGGATTCCATGAACCTGACGCGTCACTGTTATCCAAACGCTCGGCGAGCTCTGGTAAGCCCTGCCAATGCGAAGTGACGCTGTCCTGTTCACGCGCAACTCTCTGTTGCAATAGACCATGCCAGATTACGTGATTTAAACCGCTGGAAACAAATCGACACTCGGGTACACCCGAAATTACATAAGTGTTTTTTCCTGCAGCTAGAAGGCCAGTTTTGGCGCTCATCCTGCGGCTAATCCAGCGCGTCGCGATGGTCCATAGCCGCTTGCATTTTAAGTATAAATCTTCCGTTAGACACACCCGCCTTCGCGGCGGTAGAACTAAGTAATCGAATTCCACAGCTAGCAAACCGTTGTGGATAACTCTAAATAACCACTTGAGAGTTTTAGTATTTCCGCAGTACAACGCTATAAAGTGGTCTATCACAAGTTATCCACAGCCATGCACTAAGCTGTGAATAACTATTTCTTCCACACCTGTGGATAACTCTGTGGAGATCGAGGTGACTCGATAAAAACCACTGTGAAAACCGCGGTGGAATCCACCGTGGAATTTGTCATTTACTGTCCACCCGTCCCCGAGAGAATTATTGAAGGTAGCCCGTTGTGACTGAACCACAAGCGAACCTAGAAGCTGTCTGGCGCGCGATCGTCGATGATCTGCTCGCGCAATCCGAGCAGCCCAACTCTGAGGTCCCGAGCTTTTCGCATACGCAACGCCTCTACCTGCAGTTGGTTCGCCCGATCATGATGGTGGAAGGCTACACGCTGGTCGCAGCGGAAAATGTCAACGCCAAAGAAGTTGTAGAAAATGAGCTCGGCGGATACATCTCCAAGGCCCTTACCCGCCACCTTGGCCGCCCGTGTTCCTTCGCCGTCACCTTGGCTACCCCGCAGGAGCCGCAACCCCCGGCTAACCCGTCGAATTCGCAACCGGCACCGGGAGGGGCATCGCCAAGCGGGCAGGCTCCTTCTTCCCAGCCCGACCCGCAGGCACAGCACATGCCGCCGGCACAGACTGATACTTCTTCCGCGCAAAATTACGTCTCCCGCCCCCAACAAACGGATGCGGCGGCAGCCCGCGGAAACAACAACCCCACCGCAGGTCAGGCCCCGCCTAATTGGCGCTCCAGCCATGCCCCGGCAAGCCTGGATGAATTGGCGGAGCACTACACCAGCCAGCAGGACTATAACCGCCAGCAACCAGAGTTCGGCGGATCTGCGAATGCCGCGCGCATTCCGCGAGAGGCCCCAGCGCACGATCCCAACCGGGAGACCTCGCTAAACCCGAAGCACACTTTTGAAAGCTTCGTCATCGGCTCTTCGAATCGTTTTGCCAATGGCGCGGCGGTGGCGGTGGCGGAAAATCCCGCCCGCGCCTACAACCCGCTCTTTATCTGGGGTGGTTCTGGTCTAGGAAAAACGCACCTTTTGCATGCCGCGGGCAACTACGCACAGGTGCTGCACCCAGGGCTGCGCGTGAAATACGTGTCCTCGGAAGAATTTACGAATGACTATATTAATTCCTTGCGCGATGACCGCCAGGAATCCTTCAAGCGGCGCTACCGCAACCTCGATATTTTGATGGTGGATGACATCCAGTTCTTAGAGGGCAAGGAATCCACGCAGGAGGAGTTCTTCCACACCTTCAATGCGCTACACCAGGCCAATAAACAAATCATTTTGTCCTCGGACCGCCCGCCAAAACAGCTCACCACGCTGGAGGATCGCCTGCGCACCCGCTTTGAGGGCGGGTTGATTACGGATATTCAACCGCCCGATCTGGAAACCCGCATTGCCATTTTGATGAAGAAGGCCGCCGCCGATGGCACTGAGGTGGATCGCTCCGTCCTGGAGCTCATCGCTTCGCGCTTCGAGTCTTCCATTCGCGAGCTTGAGGGCGCGCTCATTCGCGTATCCGCCTACTCGTCCCTGGTCAATGAGCCGATCAACGTGGAAATGGCAGAAATTGCGTTGCGCGATCTCGCGCCGGATTCTGCTGACCGGCAAATTACCGCAGCCTCCATCATGGAAGTCACCGCGGAATACTTCGATATTGATGTTGAAACCTTGCGCGGTGCCGGCAAGAAGCGCGCGGTGGCCCACGCCCGCCAGCTGGCCATGTACCTCTGCCGCGAATTGACCGAGCTATCGCTGCCCAAGATTGGCGAGCAATTCGGCGGCAAGGACCACACCACAGTGATCTACGCCGATCGCAAGATCCGCAAAGAGATGACGGAAAAGCGCAATACCTACGACGAGATTCAGTCCCTGACCCAACGCATCAAGAATCGCGGTCGCGGCTAGCGCAAACAAAACCACCCGGTGGCGTCTTCCTTAAATAACAGGAAGGCGCCATTTTTGTAAGGGAGCATTGCGCTTGCCGATGCCCCCACCTTCCACCACCTCCTACCAGCGCCTATGTCCAGGTGAAGACCGCATAAACAGCTATCCACAGAGTTATCCACACCTGTGTAATTTCACGGATGTAATTTGTAGATTTTGCTCACAGTTTTAAATTCCACAGGCCCTATCCAGCACAGACGCGCCTGTGATCAGCACTGTGTGCAGATCCGTGGATAACTACTACAGGCTGTGGATAAAACGATGACCCGCTTATTTATCCACACTCCGGGCCAATTGATCACAGCAAGATCACAAGAATTGGCACACCCCGGATCGCCGCGCTGAACTAGTCATTTACCCCGTTGATCACAGATCCCACAGCGCTTATTACTACTACTAAATTATTTCTCTGATCTTGTAAGTAGAAAGGGGATGTGTGGAATTGTGCTCCGCCCCGAGCGCGCGGCGCTGGCTCGGACCGGCGGAGGGAAAATTACAAGGTTCACCGGATGCGGTAAGTTGGAAGCCAGCTTTTGAAAGTTACACATTCCTACCCCGCCTAAGAGGAGCTCTTCGCACCATGGATGAAGCCGTGTCATTTCGCGTTGCCAAAGATGACCTTGCCAACGCCGTAGCGTGGGTTGCCCGCAGCCTGCCTTCCAAGGTCACCCAGCCAGTGCTGCGCGCAATGCTCATCACCGCTGATGACAACGGCTTAGAGTTCACCGGCTTTGATTACGAGGTTTCTACCAAGGTGCGCATCGCCGGCATGGTGGATGAGCCCGGACAGATCGCCGTCGCCGGTAAATTGCTCTCAGATATCGTGGCTACCTTGCCCAATAAGGAAGTTGAGATCTCCCAGGTAGATTCCAAGGCTTTGGTTGCCTGTGGTTCCTCCCGCTTCGAGCTACCACTCATCCCGCTCGATGATTACCCGCAATTGCCGGTCCTGCCTGAGGTCACCGGCACGATCCAACCGCAGCTCTTCGCAGAGGCCATCCAGCAGGTGGCATCCGCCGCCGGCAAGGATGACACCCTGCCCATGCTCACTGGCGTACACATGGATATCCACGGCAAGGATATTGAGATGACGGCTACGGACCGCTTCCGCTTGGCCATGCGCACCCTAGAGTGGGAACCGGCTGCTGAGGACGTTGAGGCTAAGCTCTTGGTCCCGGCAAAGACCTTGCAAGATACCGGCCGCAGCCTGGATCCACACTTGAATATTCCCATCGAGATCGCGGTGGGCTCCGGCGATAATATCGGCGCCGATGGCCTCTTTGGCCTGCACGCGGATAACCGCGAAACCACCACGCGCATGCTGGATGCGGACTTCCCAAACGTCCAGCCTTTGCTTCCCAAGTCGCACACGAATATTGCCTCGGTTGAGGTGGCGCCGCTGCAAGAAGCCATTCGCCGCGTTTCCTTGTTGACGGATCGCAATGCGCAGATCCGCATGGAATTTGCCGATGGCCAGGTCACCCTGTCCGCCGGCGCCGATGCCGGTAATGCCACCGAGACCCTTCCGTGCGCATTCCACGGCCGCGATGAATTCTTGATCGCCTTCAACCCGGGCTATCTGAAGGACGGCCTAGCGGTCATCAACACCGACCGCGTGGTCTTCGGATTCACGGAGCCTTCCCGCCCCGCCATCATGATCCCGGAGCCAGAAGAGCTGCCGGAAGCCGATGAGGATGGCAATTTCCCCACGCCGCAGACCAACTTCACCTACCTCTTAATGCCGGTTCGCCTGCCAGGTTAATGTTTATACGGGATCTCGATGTTCGGGATTTTCGCTCATGGCCCGAACTAAAGCTTGAGCTGGGCCCGGGGATCACTCTGTTCGTGGGCCGCAATGGCTTTGGCAAGACCAATATCGTGGAAGCCGTGGGCTATACCGCCCACCTGTCTTCCCACCGCGTCTCCCATGATTCGCCGCTGGTGCGCCAGGGCGCGCAGAGCGCGCGGGTGTCCCTTACTGCCGTGAACCAGGGGCGCGAATTAACCACCCACCTGCTGATAAAACCCCATGCCGCAAACCAGGCGCAGATTAACCGCACGAGGCTGCGCAGCCCGCGCGAGTTGCTCGGCGTGGTGAAAACGGTGCTGTTTTCCCCTGAGGATTTGGCCTTGGTGCGCGGTGAGCCCGCGGGACGCCGCGCGTATCTCGATAGCATCATCGCCTCGCGCACCCCGCGCCTAGCTGGGGTTAAGGCGGATTATGACAAGGTATTAAAGCAGCGCAATGCGTTGTTGAAGTCGGCATCGGTAAGCTTGCGGCGCGGCTATGGCGATAGCGATGGCGCCTCGGCGCTATCGACGCTGGATACGTGGGATGCCCAGCTCGCGCACCTGGGCGCACAGGTCATTGCGGCGCGCTTGGCGCTTATCGATGCCCTCTTGGACCACATTCCCGCCGCCTATGCCGGCCTCGCACCGGAGTCGCGGCCTGCGCACGTGGAGTATAAATCCACCATTGATACCTCTGACCGCGAGGTGCTGGAGGCCGTGATGCTGACCGAGCTGGCTAATGCCCGGCAGCGCGAGATCGAGCGCGGAATCTCTTTGGTGGGCCCGCACCGCGATGATCTCGTGCTCCACCTGGGGGATCAGCCGGCCAAGGGTTTTGCCAGCCACGGCGAAACCTGGTCCTATGCCATCGCCCTGCGCCTAGCGGAGTTTGAGCTCCTGCGCGAACAAGGGGGATCAGATCCGGTCCTCATCTTGGATGATGTTTTTGCCGAGCTCGATGCCAAGCGCCGCACCCAGCTGGTTCACCTGGCCGCCACGGCCGAGCAGGTGCTTATCACCGCCGCGGTGGATGAGGATTTACCGGATAACCTGGAGCCCATCGTGCGTTACCGGGTAGGAGTAGAAGATACGGACCAGGGGCGCATTTCCACCCTGCACACGGAAGCAACCGCAGGAGAGGATAGCGAGGAAGAAGAATGAGTGAGGAAGAAGGGGAAACCGGCAGGCAACGCACGGATCCCGTCACCCAATACTTCCGGTTGGTGCGCTCTACCTCGAAGAATCCGCCAAAGCTTACGCGCCCAGTGCCGAAGATGCCGGTGCCATCCTTGGCGGATGCTCAGCCGCAGAACTATCGCGGCTACCAGGTGGGCAGGCCTACCGGCGCCGATGGCAGGAGGCCGCGGCGAAAGATTGATGTGCCGAGCCTGGGTGCACAGATTAAAAAGGAGATTTCCCACCGCGGCTGGGAGCATGAGTTAGCGCACGGCTGGGTGATGGGAAATTGGGAAAACCTGGTGGGCGAGCGCATCGCCGCCCATACGCAGCCGCAAAAAATCAAGGACAAGATCGTCTACATTTCTTGTGATAACTCCACCTGGGCCACGGAATTGCGCTACCTGCAGCGGGAAATCCTGCGGAAAATTGCAGACCGGCTCGGGCCCGATGTCATTGCTGAGTTACGCATCCACGGCCCGCGGCAGCAGCGCAATTACGAGGGGCGGCAGTGGGTGAAACCGCAAGGTTCGCAAGATACCTACGGCTGATAAGTGGCTAATAGGAGCAGGTTAGCTCTGCCCTTTAAAAGATAAATAACTACAGAGCGCGCCACATAGCTACCTGTGGCCGGTGTGGGGTGTCATTCAGTAGGGGGTATGCGTGTAGAATAGTGAAAGTCTTAGAATTAGCTATAGCCAAAAGGAGAGCACGAATCCGTGGCTGAAGAACACGCATATGATGCTGGATCAATTACGATCCTGGAAGGTCTAGAGGCCGTCCGCAAGCGCCCCGGTATGTACATCGGTTCCACCGGATCGCGCGGTTTGCACCACCTTATCTGGGAGATCGTCGATAACTCCGTTGATGAGGCCATGGCGGGCTTCGCGGATAAGGTTACCGTTAAGCTTTTGGAAGACGGCGGCGTTGAGGTCATCGATAATGGCCGCGGCATCCCTGTAGAGATGCACGCTTCTGGGGCGCCGACCGTCCAGGTGGTCATGACGCAGCTGCACGCCGGCGGTAAATTCGACTCCGATTCCTATGCCGTTTCCGGCGGCTTGCACGGCGTCGGCATTTCCGTGGTCAACGCCCTGTCCACCCGTGTGGAGGCGGAGATCAAGCGCGAGGGCAAGCACTGGTACCAAAACTTCCAGAATGCCATCCCGGATGACCTTGTGGAGGGCGGCAATGCCCGCGGCACCGGCACCAAGATTCGCTTCTGGGCGGACCCGGAGATCTTTGAAACCACCGAATTCGACTACGACACCATTGCGCGTCGCCTGCAGGAGATGGCCTTCCTGAACAAGGGTCTGACCATTGAGCTTATTGATGAACGCGTGACCCAAGAGCAGATCGAGCTCGAGGAAATCGCGGATGCGGAATCCGGTGAGGCGAGCGCGGATGAGACGTCCTTTGATGATGTTCCTGATGCCGGCGATACCTTTAACGAGGAAGACGACTCCAAGAACGTCACCAAGGCCGATAAGAAGCGTCGCAAGAAAATCACCTTCCACTACCCGGAGGGCCTGACGGACTACGTAAAATTCCTCAATAAGTCCAAGAACGCTATTCACCCCACCATCGTGTCCTTCGAGGCAAAAGGCGAGGACCACGAGGTCGAGGTGGCCTTGCAGTGGAACCAGGGCTACAAGCAGTCCGTGCACACCTTTGCCAATACCATCAATACCCACGAGGGCGGCACGCACGAAGAGGGCTTCCGCGCAGCTCTGACCTCCTTGATGAACCGCTATGCCAAGGAGCACAAGCTCATCAAGGACAAGGACGGCAACCTTTCCGGTGATGACTGCCGCGAAGGTTTGGCCGCTGTCATTTCGGTCAAGGTGGGCGATCCGCAGTTCGAGGGCCAGACCAAGACCAAGCTGGGCAACTCCGAGATTAAGGGCTTTGTGCAGCGCTCGGTTAACGAGTACGTCAACGACTGGTTTGATGCCAACCCGGCAGAGGCAAAGGCCATTATCAATAAGGCCGTCTCCTCGGCGCATGCCCGCATGGCAGCGCGCAAGGCGCGCGAGATGGTGCGCCGCAAGTCCGCGACCGATTTGGGCGGACTGCCCGGCAAGCTCGCGGATTGCCGTTCCAAGGATCCGAGGAGTTCGGAGCTTTATATCGTGGAGGGTGACTCCGCGGGTGGTTCCGCGAAGGCCGGCCGTGACTCCATGTTCCAGGCCATCTTGCCCTTGCGCGGCAAGATCTTGAACGTGGAAAAGGCCCGCATGGATAAGGTCTTAAAAAACGCCGAGGTCCAGGCCATCATCACCGCGCTGGGTACCGGCATCCACGAGGAATTCGATATCAAGAAGCTGCGGTACGACAAGATCGTGCTGATGGCCGATGCCGACGTGGACGGCCAGCACATCGCTACGCTGCTGCTGACCCTGCTCTTCCGCTTCATGCCGCAGCTGGTTGAGGATGGCCACGTGTACTTGGCTAACCCGCCGCTCTACAAGCTGAAGTGGTCCAAGGGCACGCCTGGCTACGCCTTCTCTGATGACGAGCGCGATAAGCTGCTGGCGGAAGGCCTGGAGCAAAACCGCAAGATCAACAAGGATGACGGCATCCAGCGCTACAAGGGCTTGGGCGAGATGAACGCCTCCGAGCTCTGGGAGACCACCCTGGATCCCTCCACGCGCCTGTTGCGCCGCGTGGACCTGGAAGACGCACAGCGCGCCGATGAGCTGTTTTCCATCCTCATGGGTGATGACGTGGCCGCCCGCCGCTCCTTTATTACCCGCCGCGCGAAGGATGTCCGCTTCCTGGATATCTAAACCGTTGGCTTAGCCCTTCTGCGTGCAGGGGCTAGGCAAAAGCTAGAGCCCACCGTGGATAATTCCACGGTGGGCTTTAACTATGGGGCGAGGTATTAGCTGCGGGAAGCGCGCTGATCCGCAAAACCAAAGCTCAAGGACACTAGGCAGACGGCGATGATGACGCCAAAGCCGGTCATGATGGATACGGGCCAATCTCCGGAGGTGCTTTGGAGCATGGCAAAGACGATGGCGGTAATGACGGCCAAGCCAATGGCGGTGCCGATGCGCTGGCCGGTTTGTAGGACTGCGCCGGAGGAACCGGCGTAGTTGTCTGGTACCTGCGCCAAGGTCAGGGTTTGGTTAGGGGAGACCACGGCACCTTGGCCAAGCCCGATGAATGCCAAGGAGAGGATGAGCCACCATTCGCTCATTCCCCAGTGCGTGGTTCCCCAGACGAATGCCACCGTGGCGATGAGGCCAAAGATTGTGGTCAGCATGCCGATGATGACCACCATGCGCCCGTAGCGCGAGATCTTGCGGCCCGCGATGGTAGCGGTAATGGAGTTGAGGAGAGCGGACGGAATGCCCACCGAGCCGGCCGCGAGCGCGGAGTAGCCCAGGCCATTTTGGAAATACAACGCAACGAGCACCCAGATGCTGGTAATGCCCATAAACCACAACGTGGCGATGATGGTGCCATTGCGGAAGCTTGAGGTGGCAAAGATATTGAGATCCACCATCGGCGGGTGGCCGGTGGCTTTGTGGTGGCGCTCCCACAGCACCCACACGCCAATGAGCAGGGCACCCGCGAGAAGTAGCCACCACACGGCCGGGGAGCCGGTGGAGTCCATGAAGGGGAAGAGGATGCACCATACCGCGGCGCCGAGGATGAGCGCGCCGATGGGATCCAGGGTGGCCAGTGCCTTGAAGATGCCCAGCTTATTGCCCGCGGCATCGCGGACGCGGGAAAACAGCGGGCGTGGGAACCACATGAGGCCCAAGATGATGGCTAGCAGGCCGATAGGCGCGTTGACCAGCATGGTCAGCCGCCACCCGTGGTCAGGACCACCGAGCTTAATGAGGAAGCCGCCCAATACCGGGCCGATGGCCACGGCGATTCCCACGGTGGCGCCAAAGTATCCAAAGGCGCGGCCGCGTTCTTCCCCGCGGAAGTATTGCTGAATCATTCCCACGCCTTGGGGGTTCAGCAACCCGGCACCAACACCCTGCACAAAGCGCGCGATATTCAGAGAATGCGCATTCGGCGCGAAACCCGCGACGGCGGCGCTGATGGTGTAGACGGCGATGCCGAGGAGGAAGATGCCCCCGCGTCCCACGAGATCGCCGGCGCGCCCGGCGGCGACGAGGACCACGCCGAAGGTAAGCGCATAACCAGATAGCACCCATTGCACATCCGAATCCGTGGCACCAAGCCCAGACTGGATCGACGGCAGCGCCACGTTCACGATGGACACGCTAATTAGTGACATGAACACCGTGACCAGCACAATAATAAGAACCCGCCAGCGGGCGGGGTCTTGGCCGGCGGGGTAATCGGTACGGTTTGCTTCTGATGTCGACGATTTATGATGCGGGGAATAAGTCACTTCCACACTTATACTCCGCAGTCCAGATAACCTTCAACCGCAGGAAAACCGGTGGAAATTAATTATTTACATGTGTGAGGTTACCCTCGTTTAGTGGACACCCTATTAGTACGGATCTTGTGTCCGTAGGAGAGGATGTTCATTGTGAGTTC
>NZ_JBEHFV010000005.1:0-99882 GCF_040225855.1 Corynebacterium sp. KPL2850 | reverse complement strand
AATGGCCGTAGCCTTTCCCGCCCGCTTCGACAAATACCTATAAACCTAGCCCCACACACAAACAACTTGACACGCTCGCGCAGTCAAAGGCGGCGAGCGAACAGCACGCGGAGATTCCGACCGCAGATAGCGATGCGTCGCAACTTCTGGCGGGGATGACGATTAGCAATCTCGTCGATAAGCAATCGCAAGAGGTAGCCCGCACTGCGCTTGCCGATGCCGGAGTACCACAAGAAAGCATCGACGGCTTTTTTGAATTGGTAGACGAATACAACTCGGCTGTGCCGACGGACAGCATGGTGGCCGAAGGCTTTGCAGATTACGGAACGCAGGATCCGGACTACGATGTGGAGGCCATTTCAAAAGCGTGGAATGACCATCATGCGGACTATGTGGGTACCAATTGCCGCATCAATACCTTCACCCTGGCGGATTCGCTCTTTTCCGTTGATGATCAGGACAACCCCAATGATTCCTTGTTATTCCTAGATCAACAGTCCCTAGATAATGCGCCGGAGCAAATCTTTGATGAAGCCGAGCGCGCCAAGTTCGAGGCCTTCTATGGGAATGTGGAAACCACCATGGAGCAAGATCCAGGACAGCACATCGCCGATATCAAGGCTTATTTTAAAGACCGCGGCATCGAGTTCGCGGATACCGATGCTCGGGTGGTGTCGGTATTCTCGCACGATACCCTGACTGAACCGGCCACGCTTTTCATTGGGCACACCGGCGTTGCAATGCCGTATGAGGATGGCTATCTTTTCTTGGAGAAGCTTGCCTTCGACATGCCTTATCAGGCGGTGACGGTGAAGGATATGCAGCAGCTTAATGATTACTTGATGCATAAATACGATGACGGCCTCGATTTGGAATACGGCCAACCCGTCATCTTTGACAATGATGACGTGATAGAAGGCATGCGGTACGCCAAGAAATAAAAGGGCAGTTTAACCCTGTGTGACAATAATGAACTGCTTCCCGCCAGGAGGTAAGTGACGTTGAATAGCCAAAACACCGGGGAGTAGTTCGATCACTCGCGGTGAGAAGTACTTTCCCGCTTTGCCGAACACGGGGCGCTTGCTCAAGTAGTCGTGGTTAATCTAGGGGGTCTAGCGACCTAATTCATCTATGTAAGCGGTGCGCGGCCTAAACGACAGAATATGTTTTTGCGCTTGCGTCGTTACGGGAAGCAAGCCATCAACCAAATGGCCGTGGCCTACTCAGGCAGCTTTGACAAATACCCATAATCCCAACCCGCGCACAAACTACGTGGCGCGCTGACTGCGCATATGGCGGGGACATCTATTTTTGAAGGGTTGCCTAATTTCTTTAAGGTGAGCATAACCATCGTCACCGCGTACACTATTGTGATATATACCTCACATTTTGGGGCTTAGATAGTTAATCTATATGTCACTATAGGTATACTCACTAACCGTGTCGAGCTGGAGTTCTCAGAGGCTGGACACCGCCTCCCCAGCAAACGTTGGGAAAACTCACAAGACTCATAAGAAGGGTTGAAGACATGAAATCGAATAATTTCCGCCGCGTTTCCATCGCAGCTGCAAGCGCCGCTTTGAGCCTGACCCTGGCAGCCTGCAGTGATGATGGCAGCTCCGCTCCGGTGACTGTTACTGAGACTGCTACACCAGCGGAACAGAGCAACCAGAACAACCAGGGTGATGGCAAGGAAACCGTCACCGTCACCTCTGGTGCTGACGCTAACGCGAATGGTGACAACGCCGCCGGTCAGGGCGGTGGCAATGCTGCCACCAACGACCTGCCCACCGAAATCACCGGTTACTCCGGTGAAGCAGAGCGTGACCTGAACGAAGAGGGTCTGACTAAGGATGAAGTGACTCAGGTTCTGCAGCGTGCCCACAACGGCGAAGGCAAGGTCAAGTGGGACAATGATGGCTACTGGGAAATCGAAGTTGGTGGCGTTGACGTCGACATCGACAAGAACGGCCTAGTCCTTGACGTCGACCGTTAAATAGGTCATCCCGCTTCTGTATTGGCTTTGTGACTATACAGGGCACTCAATAATTGGTTCTTTTGGGAACCCAGCGAGACCGTCCGATGTGCACGTAGCGCACCGGACGGTTTTCTTTTAATAGGTTTCTCTTAGTCTCCCTTTGGGCCTGCCCTAAGGGGGACGGCACCTAGAAACTCGCTAGGTCAAGTTAAGAAAAGAGAAATGCTCTGAGTGTTTGGAATGCACTCAGAGCATTAGTGGAATTGTGGAGATCGTTGAAGTTAGGCGAGCTTAGCGGAGATCTCGATGATCTTTTCAACGACCTTCAGCGCGTCTTGAATTTTGCTGAAGTCAATGTTCTTGATGAACTTTTCGGCCTTTGCGTTGAAGTCATCAGTTTTGCTGGAGAGCTCGTCGAGCTTGGCGTGGAAGTTTTCCTTGTGCTCTTCGTGCTTGGCGTCGAGATCCTGCTTGTCATCTTGGCGCTTGCTGGAGAGCTCGTCCAGCTTGTTGTGGATGTCTTCCTTGTTGAGCTTGGAGGAACCGTTGTCGTCCTGCTCTGGGGCGGTCTCGGTGGTGGTTTCTACAGCTGCGGTGGTCTCGGCTGCGGTGGTTTCGGGAGTGGTTTCTTCAGCGAGTGCCGGTGCCACTGCGGTGGTGGTGGCGATGGCCAAGGTGGTAAGTCCGACGGATGCTTTGCGTAGCATGATTCCTCCTTAGTGGAATGTTGTTTTCAAAAGGTGGGTGTTTACACCGGAAACATACTAATGCTTATTCATTAAATATTCAGCTTTTGTGTCGGAACACACAGGAATACGTCAGGTGTGTATCAATTTTGCTGGAGATTTGGGTGCACCCGCCTGCGTATCTTGGGGCGTACAGGGGGGAATACATACGTGGAGGGATTGCATCATGAGTATTTGCGTTGCCCTATTTCCGCCGGTGGCTCGAATGCTCCTAGGGAGAGGGGAAGGGAAGCGCTAATTTGCCACCGTTGGACGTGATCGCTGAATACAGTGGACCCCGAGGCTGGTAGATTTTCACGGTTGGGCGATTCTCTTAGTGACTGCTTTTCTGCGACCACAGAAATGGGAAAACCAAAAATCCCTCTCGCTGGCGTTTATGCCTTTAGAGAGGGATATGAAAATGCTTCCCCACCAGGACTCGAACCTAGAATGGCGGTACCAAAAACCGCAGTGTTGCCGATTACACCATGGGGAACCACAGCGATTGCTGTAGCTATAGCGTACCTGACGCCCCCGGGTAAATAACAAATTACTAGGTAGGGGTGGGCCAAAGGATATGGTAGAAGGCATGGTTCGACAGAGAATGACCGGACGCGAGCGCCGCGAGCAATTGATTTCCATTGGGCGCGCCGCCTTTGCGGAATTGGGGTTTGAAGGCACTAGCGTCGAAGAGATTGCGTCCCGCGCCGGCGTATCGAAGCCGGTGGTCTACGAGCATTTTGGGGGCAAAGAAGGCCTGTATGCGGTGGTCGTAGATCGGGAGATGCTGGCGCTAGAAAGAGTCATCAGGGATTCTTTAGAAGAAGGCAGCTGGCGCGAGCGCATTGAGCAGGCCGTGATGGCGCTGCTGAATTACGTCGAGGAAGAAACCGATGGTTTCATCATTCTGGTACGCGATTCGAAGCCGGGCGAGGAGCGCA
Source organism: Corynebacterium sp. KPL2850 (assembly GCF_040225855.1). Classification (NCBI taxonomy): domain Bacteria; kingdom Bacillati; phylum Actinomycetota; class Actinomycetes; order Mycobacteriales; family Corynebacteriaceae; genus Corynebacterium; species Corynebacterium sp. KPL2850. The sequence goes on along the minus strand of NZ_JBEHFV010000005.1, from coordinate 96,238 downwards.
GTTTTTCTACGCTGCTCAATGCCGCGGTGGGGCAGGTGGCCTATATCTTGGGCGAAGCTTTTGAGCACCGCGGTATTAATCCGGAGTTAGCCAATATTTATGGGCAGGCCCTCGTTGGCATGGTCTCTACCACGGCGCAGTGGTGGTTGGATGAGCGCAGCCCGGATAAACCGGATAAGGAAGTCGTCGCTACGCATATAGTCAATCTATGCTGGAATGGTTTGTCCGGTATGGAAATTAAGCCCAAGCTAGGAGGCAGGAAGTAAATGGCGACGCCAATGCTGGCAGGTCTGCTTAAGGTCGCGGCCACGGACCCGAAGCTCAAGGGGCTTGTGGCCAATATGGGCCAGGACCTGCACATTACGGGTATTGATCAGGCGCGCCCTTGGGCTCTTGGCACCTTGGCCCACCACGCGCCGGTGCTGGCGGTCACGGCCACCAGCCGCGAGGCTGAGGATCTCACCGCGGAGCTTACCGCCATGATGGGCGACAAGGTCGCAATGTTTCCTTCTTGGGAGACGCTGCCGCACGAGCGGCTGAGCCCGGGCGTGGATATCATCGGCAAGCGCGCGCAGGTGCTGCACAACATTGATGACCTGCGCATTATCGTTACGGCCGCGCGCGGGCTCTCCCAGCCCATCCTGCAAGAAATCGAGGGCCGCGCCCCGGTGCACCTGGAAGAAGAGCACGAGTACAACTTCGACGATGTGGTGCGCAGCCTGGAATTTAGGGCATATAAGCACGTGGATATGGTGGCCAAGCGCGGTGAGTTTGCCACCCGCGGTGGCATTATCGATGTCTTTCCCACCACCTTGGATTACCCGGTGCGCGTGGAATTTTGGGGCGATGAGGTCACCGATATTCGTCAGTTCTCTGTTGCTGACCAGCGCACCATCCCAGAAATCGAGGTCGGCCGCGTCGATATCTTCACCGCCCGCGAACTGCCGATTACGGATGCGGTAGCGCAGCGTGCGGCCACATTGGCGGCGACGCATACCGGAAACCCGGCGCTGGTGGAGCTTTTGACCAAGGTCAGCGAACACATTCCGGCTGAAGGCATGGAGGCGGTTTTGCCCGTGCTTTCCGATGCCCCACTGATCACCCTTTCCGAGTTTCTCCCCGCCGACACGCACGTGGTAATGGTGGCGCCGGAAAAGATCAGGCGTCGCGTGGAGGACCTGGAAAAGACCGACGCGGAATTCCTTGCCGCAGGCTGGGAGGCCGCCGCCATGGGTGCGGATGGACCCTTGTCCACGGAAGGGCTCGATACTGAGGGATCGAGCTACCGCTCCTTTGAGTCTTTGGAGGTCTCTATTCGCGAGGCTGGCCAGCCGCTGTGGACATTTTCCCCACCGGGCATGCTGGCCGGGTCAGAGGAGGAAACCCTGCCGCTCGAGTTTGAGCCTGGGCCCACCCCGCGCGGGGATATCAAGGAAATCGACGCCATGATGGCCCAGCTGCTGGCGCATACCAATGCTGGCGGGCGCGCGGCGTTTATCGCGCCTGCCCAGGGTGCCATCAAGCGCATGGTGGAGCGTTTTGCCGAGCAGGGCATTCGCACTAAGGTGGCCACCCCCGGCTGGGAACCCAGCGCGGGCGAGGTCACCTTGTATCAGGCACTCAGCCATGCGGGCTTGGTCTTTCCTAAGGTGCGCAAGCTCAAAGACGCCGAGGCGCTGCCGCTCGTCGTGGTCACGGAAACGGACCTGACTGGTAACCGCGTTGGCGATATTGCAGACGCCAAGCGGCGTCCGGCCAAGCGCCGCAACAAGGTGGACCCGCTGGCGCTCAAGCAGGGAGATTTTGTGGTGCATGAAACGCACGGCATCGGCAAGTTTTTAAAGATGGCCGAGCGCACCATCCAATCTGGCGATGAGACCAGCCGGCGCGAATACATCGTGCTGGAATATGCGCCCTCCAAGCGCGGGCAGCCGGCGGACCAGCTATGGGTGCCGATGGATTCGCTGGATCTGCTCAGCAAATACACCGGCGGCGAATCGCCCCACCTATCCAAGATGGGTGGCTCCGATTGGAAGAACACCAAGAAGAAGGCGCGCGCCGCCGTGCGCGAGATCGCCGGCGAATTGGTGGACCTCTACGCCAAGCGCCAGGCCGCACCGGGACACCAATTCGCGCCCGATAACCCCTGGCAGGCGGAGATGGAGGACAATTTCCCCTTCGTCGAAACCGAGGACCAGATGCTCGCCATCGACGCGGTGAAAGAGGATATGGAATCCACGGTGCCGATGGACCGTGTGGTCGTCGGCGATGTGGGCTATGGCAAGACCGAGGTCGCCATTCGCGCCGCCTTCAAGGCCGTCCAAGATGGCACCCAGGTCGCCGTACTGGTACCCACCACGCTGCTGGCGCAGCAGCACTACGATACCTTTAGCGAGCGCATGGCCGGTTTCCCCGTCAAGATGGCGGTCCTATCGCGCTTTACCTCAAAGAAGGAAGCCACGGAGATCTTTAAGGGGCTTGCCGATGGCTCGATTGACATCGTCGTCGGCACGCACCGCCTGCTGCAAACCGGCGTGCACTGGAAGAACTTGGGCCTTATCGTGGTGGATGAGGAGCAGCGCTTCGGCGTGGAACACAAGGAACACATCAAGGCGCTCAAAGCCAGCGTCGATGTGCTCACCATGTCCGCGACGCCGATTCCCCGCACGCTGGAGATGTCTATGGCGGGTATCCGCGAAATGTCGACCATCCTCACCCCGCCGGAGGACCGTCACCCGGTTCTGACTTACGTTGGTGCCTACGAGGACAAGCAGGTAGCGGCCGCCATTCGGCGCGAGCTTTTGCGCGATGGCCAGACCTTCTTTATCCACAATAAGGTCTCCGATATTGAAAAGAAGGCGCGCGAACTGCGCGACTTGGTGCCAGAAGCCCGCATCGTGGTTGCCCACGGTCAGATGAATGAGGACCTGCTGGAAAAGACCGTCCAGGGATTCTGGGACCGCGAGTATGACGTTTTGGTGTGTACCACCATCGTGGAAACCGGTCTGGATATCGCCAATGCCAATACGCTCATCGTGGAAAATGCCCACCACATGGGCTTGTCGCAGCTGCACCAGCTGCGCGGGCGCGTGGGCCGCTCCCGCGAGCGCGGTTACGCCTACTTCCTGTACCCCAAGGGCGCCACGCTGACTGAGACCTCTTATGACCGCCTGGCCACCATCGCCCAGAACAACGATCTGGGTGCAGGCATGGCCGTGGCCATGAAGGACCTGGAGATGCGCGGTGCCGGCAACGTGCTGGGCGCGCAGCAATCTGGCCACATCGCTGGCGTGGGTTTTGACCTCTACGTGCGCTTGGTGGGCGAGGCCGTCGAGGCCTTCAAGTCCCTGGCCCGCGGCGAGGCACCTGCGGTAACAGACGAGGGCCCGAAGGAAATCCGCATCGATCTCCCCGTGGATGCCCACATCCCAGAGTCCTATATCGACTCCGAGCGCTTGCGCCTCGAGGTCTACCGCAAGCTCGCGGCCTCGCAGGACAACAAGGATCTCACGGCGGCGCGGGAGGAAATGGAAGACCGCTTCGGTACCTTGCCCAAGGAGGTCGAGCGCTTGCTCGCCGTGGCGCGCCTGCGCCACCAAGCCCGCCGCGCCGGGGTGGCAGACATTACCGTGCAGGGCACCCGCGTGAAATTCCACCCGGTGGAGCTGCCGGATTCCAAGCAGGTGCGCCTGAAGCGCCTCTACCCGGGTTCGAGCTTCCGCGCTGCGGCCAAGGCCATCAACGTGCCCTTCCCCAAGGCCGGGCGCAATGTCACTTCGCCCAAGCTGCGCGATGAGGAGCTTATCCAGTGGGCAGCGGACTTCTTAAGCGCGCTTTTCGATGTCCAAACCATCAACGTCTCCGGCGAGGAAGCCGGCGCCGGGTCGGTCATCAGCGTAGGCGAGTAGCCGATGGGCGAGAAGCCGAAGGGCGCGTAGCCCCTCGGCGCTTAGGAGAAGTCCAGGCCGATATCCAGAACGCGTACCGAGTGGGTGAGGGCGCCGACGGCGATATAGTCCACGCCCGAGATGCCGTACTCACCGGCGTTCTCCAGCTGCAACCCGCCGGAGGCCTCCAGCGCTGTGGTTGGGCTGAGCGCTTGGCGGCGGTGGACGGCGGTGTGGACATCGGCAAGCGCGAAGTTATCCAGCAGCACCATATCCGGGTGCAGCGGGAGCACCTCGTCGAGCTGATCCAAGGTGTCGACCTCGACCTCGCAGGAGATGTCCGGGGCGTGCTCGCGCACGCGGCGCAGGGCCGTGGCCACGCTGCCGCCCACGGCGAGCACATGGTTGTCTTTAATCATGGCGGCATCGCCCAAGCCCATGCGGTGGTTCGCCCCGCCGCCGGCGCGCACGGCGTATTTCTGCAGCGCGCGCAGGCCAGGCAGCGTCTTGCGGGTATCGCGCACCTGGGCCTGTTTTACGTTTTGCGGCGTTCCTTTTTCTTCCGCCGCTGCTGCGATGGCATCGACCCAACGTCGGGTCTGCGTCGCGATGGCGCTTACGTGCGAGACCATATTGAGCATGGTGCGCTCAGCGGCCAGCACGAGGAGGGTAGGCGCCTGCACCGTGGCGATGACCTGGCCTGGGGTAACGCGGTCGCCGTCGGCGGAGTGGAGGGTGATGGTGGGGGCATCGGCAAGCGCGGAGCCCGCAGTATCCACGCCCCACTGGGCTAAGCGCTGGGCGGTAGCGTCAAGGACCTCTTCGATAAGGCCCAAGCCTGCGATGGTGCCGGCCTCGCGCGCGGTGAACTCCGCAGTGCAACGGGCCTCACCCGGCACCGTGGCAAGCGAGGTGTAATCCGGCCCGTAAGCGAAATCCTCATCCAAGGCCGTGGCGATGAGCGCGGAGCAATCCGGCAGGCGCAGGTTTCCCATTTACTCGCCCCCGCCGGGGTTGCCAATGGAAATCATGGCCTCAAGGGACTTGCGCGCCGCATTCGCGATGTCCTCTGGCACCGTAACTTCATCGGTCTCTTCCATCAGGCAGCGCTCCAGGGCCTCTGGGGTGATCATCTTCATGTACTTGCACTCGGCGTGATCGTTGACGGCCTGGAAATCGATGTCTGGGGCGGCCTGGCGCAGCTGGTGCAGCATGCCGGTCTCGGTGGCAACGAGCACCTTGTTTTGGGGCTGCTTCTGGGATTGGGTGATCATCTGCCCGGTAGAGAGCATGTGTACGCGCTCTTGTGGCACCAAGCCCTCGTTGGCCAGGTACAACGCGGAATTGGAGCAGCCGCACTCCGGGTGGATATACAGGTCCGCGTCCGGGTTATCTTGGGTTTGTTGGGTTAGCTGCTGGGCGCTAATGCCGGCGTGCACGTGGCACTCACCAGCCCAAATGCGGATATTTTCCCGGCCGGTCTCGCGCTTGACGTAGGCGCCCAAAAACTGGTCGGGGCAAAAGAGGATTTCTTTATCCGCCGGCAGCGAATTGACCACGTCGACGGCATTGGAGGACGTACAGCAGACATCGGTCAGCGCCTTGACCTCGGCGGTGGTGTTGACGTAGCTGACCACGAGGGCAGCGGGGTGCTCGGCCTTCCATGCGCGCAGCTCATCGGCGGTGATGGAATCCGCCAGGGAACACCCAGCGCGCTCATCGGGGATGAGGACCTTCTTATTCGGCGAAAGAATCTTCGCGGATTCCGCCATGAAGTGCACGCCGCAAAAGACGATGATATCTGCATCGGTTTCCGCCGCCTTGCGGGACAGCGCCAGAGAATTGCCGGTGTGGTGGGCAACGTCTTGGATCTCCGGGATCTGGTAATTATGCGCCAGGATCACCGCATTGCGCTGCTCCGCCAACTCTTTAATCCGCTCCGCCCAAGCCTTGCCTGCCGCGGGGTCCGAACCAGCGGGAGTGGCAGAGGGCATGACGCTAACATTGCTTTGAGTCAAAAGTGCTCCAAAAGTGATAGTCACAGGAATTAGTGGGGTGTTATAACCGTACTAAACTGTCTGTGGTCAAGACCACTTGCGATGGCGGGGTGAGGGTACCGACCTGGCCCGGCTGGCGGGGCAGGTGATTAGAGCTCCAGCGATCCTTGGGCGAGGCCGACCGCGGCGATGGTGGCGGCCACCAGCACCACGATGACGATTGACCACTCAAATCCATTAAAAAGCTTCTCGCGGCGCGATAGGCGGGTGAGCACGTACGGGATAATTCCCGGCACGACGGCGAGGGCGCCAAAGAGAATATAAACCGGGTCGGCGGCATAAATGAGCCACAGCGAGTACACAAAGGCCACCAGCGCGATGCCAAAGTGGCGCCGGTTTTCGCGTCTGGGAATATCCGGCCCAGACAGATCGAAGCGCGTTCCGGCGTGCGGGTGGGTCACGCCCTTGCCGCGTATCGCTAGCAGCAACAGATACAGCGAAGAGAAGATATAGGGTAGGAGGTACATGATGGTGGCGAGCTGCACCATCGCGGCATAAGACGCCTCGTTGACGTAGAAGACGACGATGAAGATCTGGATCGCGGAGGTGGAAATCAGCTGTGCTACCCACGGGGCGCCGGCCACATTGATGGTGCCGATGCGGCGGGGGATAAGGCCATCGATGGCCATCATGACGATGGGCTCAGCACACAGCATTTGCCAGGAAACGTAAGCGCCGAGGACCGAGAGGCACAGGCCGATGGAAATCAGCGCGCCGCCCCAGGGGCCGACGACCTCCGTAAGCACCGAAGCCATGGAGTTATCCGGCAGCGCGGCCAGCTCCTCTTTGCTCATCACACCAAAGCTCAAGGTGGATACGGAGACCAAGAGTGCCAGCACGGAGAAGAAGCCAATGACGGTGGCACGGCCGACATCGGTGCGCTTAGCGGCCTGCTTGGAATAGACGGAGGCACCCTCTACGCCGATAAAGACCCAGACAGTAAAGAGCATGATGCCTTGGACCTGCTCAAAGACGCTGGCATTGGAATTTCGCCCCCAGAAATCCAGGGTGAATTTATCCCAGCTAAAGCCGATGAACGCGACCAAGACGATGAAGGCCAGGATGGGCACGATCTTGGCAATCGTCGTCACCAGGTTCATGAATGCGGCCTGCTGCACCCCGCGGGCCAAAACGGCGAAGATTCCCCACGATAGAAGGGAGACGGCGATGGCGGACGCCCACTGGTGGTCGGCATCGAAAAGCGGCAGGTAATGCCCAATCGTATTGAAAAACAGCGTGGCATAACCCACCTGCGCCATCACCGAGCCCAGCCAGTAGCCCCAGCCTGAAGTAAAGCCGATGAAATCACCCAGGCCAGCGCGCACATAAGAATAGACGCCGGAATCAAGGTGGGGTTTTCGGTACGCCAAAATCTGGAAGACGAAGGCAACGGACAGCATGCCGATACCCGCCACCAACCAACCGATGAGCATGGCACCTGGGCCTGCCACGGAGGAAATATTTTGGGGTAGCGAAAATATGCCCGCGCCGACGGTGGATCCGATAATCAGCGCGACAAGCGTCCACAATGACACCGAGTGGGACTTATTTTGGCTGGAGGTCATTGGCCTAAAGTACCGCGCCTGCCCCGTTAAAGGGAACTTGAGAAAACACACGGGATAGACTTTGTAGCTATGACAGTCCTGTTGCTCGATGAACGCTGGCCCACCATGATCCCCATGCGCGCCTATGGCAGGTTATATGGACCCGTTCAGTTCACCGGGGAAGTACCGGTACCAGTGCGGTGGAATTTTTCGGATCTCTTAAGCGGCGATGATGCCACCGGCACCTTGGTCACCACCGATGAACACGATCCAGAAACCCAGGCGCGCATTGCCACCGGGGAGCAGGTCATTAGGGCCGAGTCGCTCGAGGATCCCGTGATGCAGGCGCGCAGCGCTATGGCGACGGCCCGCCGCATCGGTGAATGGGAACGCGAGCAGACCCATGAATCCCTCCTGCCGTACTTAGAAGAGGAGGCAGGGGAATTTGCGGCGGCCGTGCGCCAGCGCGCGCCCGAGGAGGATTTGCTCAAAGAGCTAGGGGATATCTTCCTGCAGGTGCTTTTTCACGCCGAGATTTCCACTTTCTCGCTAGACGATGTCGCCGCCAGCTTCGTGCGCAAGATGCGCTCCCGCGCGCCGTACCTCTTTGACGGCACGGCGGAATTAGTAGGTGTAGAAGAACAAAACCGCCTCTGGGCGGAGGGGAAATCGCGAGAGTAAAAGCGGGACTAAAGGCTCAGCGACTTTTACGCGCGGCGGGCGCGTGTAGTTATCCGGCGGGGTGAAATTCACTTAGTAGGATGGCTACTCATGAACAGGCTGCTGCGAACAATCGGAGGCTGCGGGCTAGCTGTAGTGATCATCATTGCGCTGGTGATGGGGCTAATTGTGACTAATTCGTCCGATGATTCTTCGGTCCCGGATGCCACCCCGCCCGTAGGCGGAAAAGAGGTGGCGAATATCGATGTCAACGCGCCGGGGCGCACGGCCGATAAGCTAACGCACTGGGCATCGGATCTGGCGGAGGCTACCGATATCCCGCCGCAGGCGCTGCGCGCCTATGGCAATGCGGAGCTTATTGCCCGGCAGCAGTACCCGGGGTGCAATCTGCGGTGGAATACCCTGGCGGGCTTGGGCTTTGTAGAAACTCGACACGGTACCTATAACGGCAATTGGTTTAAGTCCTCCAAGTTGGATGACAACGGCTACCCGCAGCCGCCGATCGTCGGCATCACCCTGGATGGTTCGAATAACACCGCGCACACCCCGGATACCGATAACGGCGAAATCGACGGCGATACGGAATTTGACCGCGCGGTAGGTCCATTGCAGTTCATCCCTACCTCGTGGGAGTCCGCCGGCGGCGATGCCAATGGCGATGGCAAGGCTGATCCGAACCAGATTGACGATGCCGCCCTGGGAGCGGCGAACCTCTTGTGCTTTGGTGATAGGGATCTCAGTGACCCGGATCAGTGGGAAGAGGCCATCTTAAATTACAACCAGTCCAGGGAATATCTGGACAAGGTAGCCCACGCGGCCAATGCCTACTCGGTACCGCAATCGGCTCGCTAGCCTCACGCGTGGCGGTTTTCTGGAACAATTGGGCCTGTAACTGAACTAAGTGGCTCAGCGACGAACATCATCTATAAGGAGTGAGTTACAGCATGGCTGGTATCATCCACGCATTTGGACGCGAGATTCTGGATTCCCGCGGTAACCCGACCGTAGAGGCCGAGGTCTTCTTGGACGACGGCGCCCACGGCGTTGCCGGCGTTCCCTCCGGCGCATCTACCGGTGTGCACGAGGCACACGAGCTGCGCGACGGCGGCGACCGCTACCTGGGCAAGGGCGTGCAGAAGGCCGTAGAGAACATCAACGAGGAAATCGGCGATGAGATCGCTGGACTCGAAGCCGATGATCAGCGCCTCATTGACCAGGCGCTCATCAAGCTGGACGGCACGGACAACAAGTCCCGCCTCGGCGCCAATGCCATCCTCGGTGTCTCCATCGCTACCGCTAAGGCCGCCGCCGAGTCCGCCGCGCTGCCGCTGTACCGCTACATCGGCGGCCCCAACGCTCACGTTCTTCCCGTTCCCATGATGAACATCCTGAACGGCGGTTCCCACGCTGACTCTGGCGTGGACGTGCAGGAGTTCATGATTGCTCCCATCGGCGCAGAGACCTTCACCGAGGCTCTCAGCATCGGTGCTGGCGTGTACCACTCCCTGAAGGCCGTCCTGAAGGACAAGGGCTTGTCCACCGGCTTGGGCGATGAGGGCGGCTTTGCTCCTTCCGTCGATTCCACCCGCGCTGCGCTCGACGTCATTGTTGAGGCCATCAAGAAGGCCGGTTTCGAGCCGGGCAAGGACGTTGCCTTGGCCCTTGACGTTGCTTCCTCCGAGTTCTACGAGGACGGCAAGTACCACTTCGAAGGCGGCGAGCACACCGCTGAGGAGATGTCCAAGGTCTACGAGGAACTCATCAACGAGTACCCCATCGTTTCCATCGAGGACCCGCTGCAGGAAGACGACTGGGAAGGTTACACCACCCTGACCGCCGCCATTGGCGATAAGGTCCAGATCGTCGGCGATGACTTCTTCGTCACCAACCCGGCTCGCCTGCAGGAGGGCATCGACAAGAAGGCAGCCAACGCGCTGCTGGTAAAGGTCAACCAGATTGGTACCTTGACCGAGACCTTCGATGCGGTAGAGCTTGCGCACCGCAATGGTTACCGCACCATGATGTCCCACCGCTCCGGCGAGACCGAGGACACCACCATTGCGGACTTGGCTGTTGCCCTTAACTGCGGCCAGATCAAGACCGGTGCCCCGGCCCGTTCCGAGCGCGTGGCTAAGTACAACCAGCTGCTGCGCATTGAGCAGGAGCTTGGCGATGCCGCCGTTTACGCCGGCCGCTCCGCCTTCCCACGCTTCAATGCTTAAGGCCTAGCGGTCTAGTCTAGAAGCTAGACGCCGCTAGGAAATTCGGTCCCCGCCGCACCCCACAAAGGTGCGGCGGGGACTTCCTCTTTGTGTCCCTAGTTCTGCGCAGGGAGTCCGCGGAGGGCCCATTGGGCAGCGCATGTTCTCGGGCGATGAGATCGCCCGAGAAAGTTGGTGAATTTCCGCGCGTGCCACGCCCTTGTTACTGGTGTGGCGGCGCTAGGATAGTAATCCTATGGCACGTGAGAAGAAGACGGAGCGCCGCCGGAGCCGCACTAGGGTTCCGGTGGCCTCGCGTGCTGCGGATATCCGCAAATCCCAGCGGGCGCAGGAAAAGAAGAACCGCAAGCCCGATCGCATGAGCATCGTTGGCATGACCGTCATCGTTGTTTTTGTGCTGGTGGTGCTCGTCATCATCGCGGTTCCGCTGCGCAATTACTACCACGGCCGCTCCGAAATCGCCCGGCTTAATGAATCGATTGCAGCGAAGCAGGATGAAAAAGACGCCCTGCTAAAAGAGATCGATAAATATAAATCCGACGACTATATCAAGCAGGAAGCCCGGCGGCGCTTCGGCGTGGTGGAGCAGGGCGAGACCGCGTACCGCATCCTCGATCCTAATATTCAGCCCGATAACCAGGTCACTACCGATAGTCAGGCACAGGAAGATTCGCGCCCATGGTTTGAGGTGCTGTGGGATTCGGTGGCGCAGCCGCCAGAAGAAGAGGCCCCAGCGGGCGAGTCGCAGCACCTGCCGATTGAGCCAGTGCCTGAGGAAAGCGGCGATATGCGATAATTGTTCGCATGACCGTCACTGATGCAGATTTAGCCATCGTCTCCGAGCAATTGGGCCGCACCCCACGCGGCGTGCTGGAGGTATCTTTCCGTACGCCGGACGGCCAACCGGCCGTGATCAAGACCTCTCCTAAGCTGCCGGATGGCACCCCGTTTCCCACGCTGTATTACCTCACCGATCCCCGATTGACCGCGGAGGCCTCCCGGTTGGAGGTCGCCCACGTAATGAAGTGGATGGAGTCCCGCCTAGCCGAGGACAAGGAGCTCGCCGCGGACTATCACCAGGCCCACGAGCATTTCTTGGCCAAGCGCAACGAGATTGAAGACTTGGGCACGGACTTTTCCGGCGGCGGCATGCCGGAGCGAGTGAAGTGCCTGCACGTGCTCATTGCCTATGCGCTTGCCGAAGGACCCCAACACTTCCGCCTCGGCACCGAGGCCGTGGCCATGGCGGCCGATCACGGTAAGCTGCGCGGTACAGCGATTCCACAGGACTGGCCCACGGTAGAAGAGTTGGGCATTGACCTGGCGGAGTTCGATTTTTCCAACGCGGAATAGGAGCAAGACATGACTCGCGTGGCAGCAATTGACTGCGGTACCAATTCCATTCGCCTGCTGATTTCTGAGATCGATGAAGACGGCAAGGTGCGCGATATCACCCGCACCATGGAAATCATTCGCCTGGGCCAAGGCGTGGATGCAACGGGTGAAATCGCACCCGATGCCTTAGAGCGCGCCCGCGTAGCCTTGGAGGGCTATGTGCGCCAGATGAAGTTCGAGAAGGTCACCCGTGTGCGCATGGTGGCCACCAGTGCCACTCGCGATGCGAAGAACCAGCAGGAGTTTTTCGACATGACTGCTGAGCTTCTGGGCCAGATCGAATCCGGCGCCAAGGCGGAGGTTATCTCCGGCGAAGAAGAAGCGCTTCTGTCCTTTAACGGCGCGGTGGCCGATATGGAGCCGGATCGCGGCCCCTTCTGCGTCATTGACTTGGGCGGCGGTTCCACCGAATTCGTCGTGGGCACCGCCGATGAAGAGATTCTAGGTTCGCACTCTGCGTACATGGGCTGTGTGCGCTTGACAGAACGCATCATGCGCACCGATCCGCCCACGGAATCAGAAATCGAGATCGCTTCCGAATACGTGGCAGAGCGTATGGGCGAGGTGGAAAAGATCGTCCCCATGTCCAAGGCGCGCACCATTGTGGGTTGTGCAGGCACATTTACCACGCTATCCGCCTTGGCCCAGGGGCTAGAGCGCTATGACCCCGATGCGATCCACGGCTCGGAGCTGCGTTTCGACGCCCTGCGGGTGCTGCTCAAGCAACTCGTCAGCATTCCTTCGGAGGAGCGCGCCCTCAATCCGGTCATTCACCCCGGCCGCGCCGATGTCATCGGCGGTGGGGCAGTGGCAGTTGAGGGAATCATGCAGCTCATCGAGCGCACCAGCGATGCACGTAGCTTCTTCATCAGTGAAAAAGACATCCTGGACGGCATCATTGCAGGTCTGGTTAGTGAATCGACCCCTCATTAACTCTTTTTAGGAATAGTGTCCTACACTATTCCTTGCGCCTCGCCCCCATAGCCCAATCGGCAGAGGCAGTCGACTTAAAATCGATTCAGTGTGGGTTCGAGTCCCACTGGGGGCACGCTGTGAAGTCTCGAGACATCGTTCCTATGGTGTCTCGAGATTTTTCGTATGGCTGAGCCTAGCGTTTTAACTGGCTGGGAGGGCCCGGCCTAGTCGCGTGCCATTCGCCCACCACATCCGCGAGCCAAAGACGCGTGCGGCCCAATCCTCGCCGGTTCACGGCCCTTTGCCTGTATCTACGTCAGTGATTTTAGGCTGCACTGTTTTTCCGGTTGTTGCTGTCGATGGCAATTCCGACTGCAATGAATGCAGGGATGAAAAATGCGCTAGCTCCCGCCAGCGTCATGATGATTGCTGTGGCAGTGGAAATGAGTGTAAATCGCAAGATGTTCCTTAACTCTTGGCCGAATTATGACTGTCTAGGCACTTGAGGATCAGCTCATGAAGAAGGTACCTCTTCTAAGATTATATCGAAGCTACGGATAGCAAATCCTCGGTGCACCAGACCGAGCATGATGGGCGGCGAAGGATCGAGAAAAGAGCAGTAGGAATGAGGGGCGGTAGCGCCCTAACAGAGCAGATCACCATGGTGATCTGCCTCGTAGGCAGATGCTCTTTTGCAAACTGTTGGTCCTACGCCGAGGACTTTTCCGGCGGCTCACCCGACATGAGAGTAAGTTCCTAGCAACAAGATTCGGGACAAGTCACAGGAGGGACCTGTTCAGTAATAAATTTCTTGGAATCTTGAACAAATTATTCTAAATGAGGAACTTTGTGGGGCGTGATGACGTTGATCTACATGAGAAAGATGATTCGTACATCACTGAGAAAGGACAACCGTGCGTTCAAGCAATCCGGTTATGACCTCGCTGACTGAAACTAGCCAGCAGCAGAACCCCGGCTACGCGAGCGAAGCCCCTCGCCCCATGACCGTGGATGACGTCGTCACCAAGACGGGCATCACCCTCGGCGTTATTATCGTGGCCGCTGCTATCAACTTCTACCTAGGCACCATGAACCCAGGCACCGCGATGATGCTTATGCTGGTCGGCGGCATCGGCGGATTCATCACCGTACTGGTGGCCTCCTTTGGTCGTAAGTGGGGTTCCCCGGCTGCGACCCTCATCTATGCGGTATTCGAAGGCCTTTTCGTTGGTGGATTCTCCTTCGTCTTCGCTAACAGCACCATCGGTGGTTCTAATGGCATGGCGCTGATCGGCCAGGCAATCGTCGGCACCATCGGTGTATTCATTGGCATGCTCATTGTCTACAAGACTGGTGCAGTAAAGGTCACCCCAAAGTTCACTAAGATTTTGGTCGGCCTCATTGCGGGTGTCGCGGTTATGGCTCTTGCAAACTTCTTGGGTGCCCTCTTCTTCGATTTCAACCCACTGCGCGATGGCGGCCCCCTCGCCATCATTTTCTCCCTAGTCTGCATCGTCTTGGCTGCTCTGTCCTTCCTGACCGACTTTGACCAAGCAGACCGCCTTATCCGTGCCGGCGCTCCTGCCAAGCAGGCATGGGGCGTAGCCCTCGGCTTGGCCGTGACCTTGGTCTGGCTTTACACCGAGATTCTTCGCCTGTTGAGCTACGTTCAGCGCAACTAAGCCTTTCCCGTGCTTTCGGCCCGCACTTTAGTGCGGGCCATTTTTATGTCCGCATTTGACTTACGGGCTTGTAATTATTGGGGTAATTCAGGGGTATTAAGTCGTGCTTTAGCCTCTAAGCGCGTAGGAGAGCGCATTTAGGATTAAGACAGCTAATGAGCAGCAAATTTCACCATTTAGAGAGTTATAAATGTGGTGTATGAGATAGATGAAATAGTTAAATAGTGGCTAATTTGCGGGCTCGACAAGAAATTTTTGCACGATTCATGCATGCTATGTGGCGGGAACGGGAAACCGGAAGGTAGAGAGTTCTCTCCTCTATTTTCTTCTCGTTCCAGCTCGTCTAAAAGGGGTAACCGAAGGATTGTTGTGAAACGTCAGGCAACCGTAGCAGCGCTGGTAATCAGTTCGGTCGCACTGAGTGGCTGCGCTGCGGAAGTCGGCTCGAGGAGCGCATCAGAAGATGCCGCGATGTCGGCAGAAGCTGATGGCACTAGTTCGGCCGATGGCGCGGGTGATGCCAACGGGAACCAGGGGGATGACGTGGAAGATAATCTGGGGGATTCGGAACGCTCCGAAGACGAGGACACGGGGGCTGGCGCCGGTCCTCGGGGGGAGACCGGCGCCACGGCAGATGGGGATTCCGGGGTACTACCGCCGCCGGGAGAATTTGATCCAGCTGATCCGGATTTCGAGCTATTCGACCCGTGTACGGAGATTGCTTTGGAGAGATTGGAAGAAATTGGTTTAGAGCCGAAGATACTTGATTATCGAAAAGAATCTGGACACTATTTTTGCAACATTGCATCGAACGGGAGGAATTTTTCGGAAAACGTTTTAGTTTCCGCAGCTAGCGATTCAACTTCATTTGAAGAGCTAGGACTAAATGAAGAGCTTCGACAAAAAGATGAAACTGCGGATAGTGAAGGCATCCACCTATTTAACTCTGAACTCTTTAAAGAATCCCAGTGCAATGGATACCTTTCAACCAGCCGTGGGACGATAATAATCGGCATAAATGATGTCACACCAAAATCAAGCCAACTGAAAAGATGTCAATTGGCTGCTGAAATAATTACCAATCTCAAAAAATAGTCGTGTTTTGGGGGAAACATGCTTGTTAGCGTCAAAAATCTACAGCGAAATACCAGTACAATATCCGAGCTGTACCGACGAGCTCAGTCGCTAAAAGACCGAGTAAATAGCCCACTAAATTCTGGGTTTTCAAATGTGTCGGGCATTGACCACGTAGGGGGCGTGCACGAGAGGGCACTTACTACCGACCCAGGTTCGGCTAAGGGGACGCTCCTAGACTACGCCTCGCAAGTTGAATGGTTGTCGCAGGCTCTTGCTCGTGAAGCCCGAGGCTTTGAAGCCCAAGAATCTGCAAATAGTAGGGCGATGGATATCGCTGACGCGGGTGGCGAGATTGGCGTTGAATCAATGCCGATTATGGATCAGCCGGAGCCGGGCTATAGCCCGTTTATGTTCACTCCGCCTGTTGTAAACGTCGGCACGTCGATTACTAAGCTGGCTACGGACTTGATGTCTACGCAGATTTGGAGTGTTTCTGAAGCTAATTCGCGATGGGCATCGTTAGGGTCCGAGGTTCGAGAGATCGTTAGTGGGCTTGAAGAAGCCGCGGGATCTTTGGAGAGCGAGAATGACAGCGAAACGACGTCGCGGGCGGCTGCAAAGATTCGGGAGGTAGCAGCCTCGGGGAAACACTTTGTGGCCAATGCTGCAGCAATGGGAGAAAAACTTACTGGTTTCCACTCAAGGTTGATGATGATTCAGCCTTCGGCTATGGCGATGGCGATGAATATTATGACAATCCCCGACCCGGCCGAGCGAAAAATCGCAGAGACTGCCGCGTTGGCAAAGCTCCAGCCGGATCTTCAAAGGTTTGCCATTGACGCAATGCCTAATCAGCATGCGCTGATGGAACAGTCGCCGGCCTCCGGAGGAGGCGGCGTTGATGCCGGTTTGTCCGGTGTGGATGGCGATGGCCAGAAATATAATACCGACAATGTTGTGTGGCCGCGCGCGATTCAAGAAGCTATTGCCCGCGGCGATGTGGGGCCGGGAAACTTTGACGTGGCAAATGGCACGGTCCACGATTTGGAATCAGTCGGCATGACTCCGGAGGAAACCGCCGCGTTCCAGGAGCAATTGCATGCAGACGGACGAAAGGCGCTTTCCCAACTAGGTGTCGGCGATGGAATAGATATTAGTGGTCGCGATGTAGCCACCAGTGGAGCCTCACTTCCGGGGGCGACGGTACCGCATAGCCAGTTAGGCCCTATGTCAATGTCTGGCGTTGGGCCTGGTGCCACGGGTTTGGGCGCTGGAGCCGGGGCAGGTACCGGAACTGGAATTGCAAGTGCCGCGGGTGCTCCTACCTTAGGTGGGCGAGCTGGAAGCGGAAATCCTGGCGCGCTCCGCGGCGGCGGATTCAATCCACGGGCCGGGCTCGGTAATGGGGCTTTGGGCACGGGCGGAAGGTTTGGTTCCGGAGTAGGCGGAAATTTGGGCGCACTCGTAAATTCCGCTCCTGGATTGGGCGCTGGCGGAACCGCTGCGCGCGGCGGAGTAGGAATGCGCGGCGGTGTCGGTGAGGGTGTCGGTGCCCGTGGTGTCGGAGGTGCGCTTCCTCGCGCGGCAGGTGAAGCTGCTGGCAATAGCAGCGGTGGTAACGGTAGCCGGGGACACCTAGAAAGGGGCGCTGTACGTGAAGCCGTGGTGCGCGGGGGAGGCATCGGCAATAGCACCAGTGCTAAATCCAGTGCCACGAGGCCAGCCGCAGGCATGCGAGCCTTTGCACCAATGATGGGAACCCGCAGCCAGGGTAATGACAAGAACCGGGTGAAGGCGGTAACGACTCAAGTAGAGCGCGATCCGAATAGACGGGATCTGTTGGGAGAGCCACCGGCGGTCGTGCCTGGGGTCATCGGCAATTGGGCGCGTGAATCCTAGGCAGTGAATTGTGGAAAGAAAAAGGGCTGAAGGAAATAATCCTTCAGCCCACTTCTTTTATTGCGGCAGTTGCGTCGCGGTGGCGTTTGGCTGCTGCTCAGGTTCCTCGACCCCGTTTTGCAGGCCCTCCGGATCCACTTCGGTCTCGGTGGTGGCAGCAGACGAGGACGTCTCGGCATTCTTCTGCGCCGGTGCTTCGCCGGTAAAGGTCGATGCATTATCGATCTTGCCGGATTCAGAATCCTGCTGATTCGGCGGGTGGCATGCGGCCAAGGAAAGGCCGGCGGCAAATACTAATCCAGCGGTAGCGAAACGGGAGAATTTCTTCATGGGGATGTGCTCTTTCTCCAGAGTAGTGAAGGCGGTAGTGGGGTAGATGGAGGAAATTAGGACTCGCGCGGGGTGGCAGCCTTGGCGGAATCGTACGGGGCGGCCGACTCGATGGTTACTGAGATGGTCTTACCATTTGGCGCAGAGTACTCGCGGGTCTCACCCTCCTGTGCGCCGATGATGGCCGCGCCCAGCGGGGACTGCTCGGAGTAGGTCTCCAGGTCCTTGTTATCGGTCGCAGCAGCGCGGGTGCCGATGAGGAAGGTTTCCTTATCGTCCTTGTTGCCGTTGTAGTACACATGGACAACGCTGCCAGTGTAGGCAACGCCCTCCTGCATAGTGCCACGCTCGGTGGTGGAATTAGCCAGCAGCTCAGAAATCTGCTTGATGCGGGCCTCTTCCTGGTCCTGCATCTCGCGGGCGGCATCGTAGCCGGCGTTTTCTTTCAGGTCGCCTTCTTCGCGGCGCTCATTGATTTCCGCTGCAACCTCTGGGCGGTGATCGATAAGCTCCTGCAGCTCGGTCTCGAGCTTTGCCTTGGTTTCTGGGGTGATGTACTGCTTTTGCTGCTCAGCCATTCTAAAACCTTCCGTGCTGTGGAATAGTGGTCAAAGCCCCGCGATGGTGGCGGGACCGAAGTTAAGTATGCAACCAGGCAAATGCCCAGTTCTAGGCTGTACAAATCCTAGCACATGGAGCTAGCGACTTTCCGCGTAGTCGGGGTTGTTCATATCCAGGTAATCCGGGATATTGCCGGAGCAGCCGTAGGCGCCACCGGCGACGGCGCGGGCATTGGTGGGGACATCGACGGCAATGCGATGTGTTTCATTTCCGCCGGCGGGAACGGCAAATTCGCGGCGGCCCACCTCGGATTTGGAGTAATCGTAGGCCTGCACGATGCAATAGGCATCCTCATCGGTGTGATTGCGGCTCACATCGACCCAGACGCGCGTGGTGTCATCGCTCAGAACCTCCTGGGTGACCATAGAGATCTGCGCATTGACTGATTCTTTTTCCCGAAAATACTGGAAGCCGTAGTAGAGAAGGGTGACGAGCATGGCGGTGAAAATCAACACCAGTGCCTTATTGGTCCAGCTACCAGAGTTCTTTTGTGATTTATCGCGCGAGCCGTAGCGCGCGGAGGAGCGAGAATTTCCGGCGGAAGTCATAGCACTACTTTAACCGAGGAGTACCATTTTCCCATTATCTACTAAGATAGTGATCTGTTCTAAAAGCTAGTTTTAAAGGGGATGGATTTTCAGTGAGCGACTTTCGCCTCCTAGCAATCCACGCACACCCGGACGATGAATCCTCCAAGGGTGCCGCGACTACGGCCCGTTACGCTGCAGAAGGTGCGGATGTAATGGTGCTGACCTGCACCGGTGGTGAACGCGGTGACATTATTAACCCGGCGATGGACCGTCCTGGCGTTAAGGAAAACATGGCTGAGGTACGCCGCGAGGAAATGGCTAAGGCAGCCCGCGCGCTTGGGGTCCAACACCAGTGGTTAGGCCACGTAGATTCCGGCCTGCCGGATCCTGAGGAAGGCAAGAGCATGGAAGACCTCTTGCCGGAAGGCTGCTTTGCCCTGATGGGCGATGATGCAGCGGCCCAGGAAATGGTGCGCGTTATTCGCTCATTCCGCCCGCAGGTCATCATTACCTATGACGAAAATGGCGGCTATCCGCACCCAGACCACCTCATGGTCCACCGCGCCTCCATGATCGCGTGGGAAAAGGCTGGTGACCCTGACTACCACCCAGAGTTGGGCGAGCCTTGGGAGCCGCTGAAGCTGTACTACTCGCATGGCTTTGTGTACCAACGCATGAAGATGTTTCACGATCTCCTCCTTGAGGAGGGAAAGCCCAGCCCGTATGGTCCTATGCTGGCGCGCTGGGACACGGCTTTTGGCGATATTATGGCTCGCGTTACCACGCAGGTGGAGTGCGCCGATTACTTCCAAAACCGCGATGATGCGCTGCGGGCGCACGCCACGCAGATCGATCCCGCGGGCGCCTTCTTGGCCACCTCCGTGGAGGTTCAACAGCGTCTGTGGCCTACAGAAGAGTTTGAATTAGCTAAGACCCGAGTATCGACGTCGCTGCCGGAAAATGATTTATTTGCGGGCATTGAAAAGAACGAGGAGACTTAAAGCATGAGCGTCTATGACTCCCTTTTCTTGGCTGCGCACGATGTCACTGTCCTTGCGCAAGGCACAGAAGGTGCTGAGGGTGGGCCAATGGGGCCCGAGTTTGGCAAAGCCTCGCCCATCGGACTGCTCATCTTGGCCATCTTGGGCGTTGCCGTGCTGGTAGCGGGCTGGAACTTCCATCGCCGCTATTCGCGCTTCCGTCGGCGCACCATGTTCGCTGAAGACCACGGAATCGATCCATTCGACGAAGAAGCAGTGGATGCGGCGCTCAAGGAAGCTGGCCTTTACGATAACCGCAAGAAGTCGATTTTCTAAGCGGCTGGAGTAATCAACGTGACATTTCTCAAGCGGCTGATGTACCCCCTGTATGAAGCACGCCTCGTGCGGCTTATCAAGGGCAGACCGCAGCCGAAGCACGTGGCGATCATGGCTGACGGCAACCGCCGCTGGGCGCGGGAAGCCGGGTTTACGGATATCAGCCACGGCCACCGCCAGGGGGCGAAGAAAATTGGAGAGATGATCGCGTGGTGCCGCGATACCGATATTGAGGTAGTCACCATCTACCTCTTATCCACGGAGAACTTGAAGCGCAGCCAGCAGGAAGTGCAGCTGCTTTTTGACATCATCTCTGATGTGGTCACGCATCTGTCTCAGGGAGATCTGGATTGCCAGGTGCGTCTTGTGGGTAACTTAGGGTTGTTGCCCGCGCCGGTAACACAGCGCATGGTTGACGCCGCTGAGGAAACCAAGGATAACCAAGGGGTTATCGTCAATGTGGCCGTGGGCTACGGTGGGCGCCAAGAAATCGTCGATGCCGTTCAGAAGCTGGTGCGCAGCGAGGCCGAAAAGGGCACCAGCGCGGCCGAGATGGCGGACCGAGTCACCGCAGACTCAATCACGGAACACCTATATACCAAGGGCCTGCCGGACCCGGACTTGGTGATTCGCACCTCCGGCGAGCAGCGGCTTTCCGGATTCCTGCTGTGGCAAGCAGCCTATTCAGAAATCTGGTTCACCGATACCTATTGGCCGGCGTTCCGGAAGGTAGATTTCCTGCGCGCGCTGCGTGATTATTCGCAGCGTTCGCGCCGCTTTGGTAAGTAGCGGCTAGATTTTTCGCATGCGGACCTGTTCAACCAGGTGATGCGATCCCTTCTTCAATACCAGCGATGCACGCACGCGGGTGGGTAGGATATTTTCCACTAAGTTTGGCAGGTTAATGGATTGCCAAATCTCGCGGGCCTGGGCGCGCGCCTGCTCATCGTTCATATCGGCATAAGCAGCGAAGTGGGCATTGGGCCGGCGGAATTCGGTGTGGCGCAGCGTGAGGAAGCGGTCGATGTACCACTGTTCAATATCGTCCGTGCGGGCGTCGACGTAGACGGAGAAATCAAATAGATCCGCGATGGTTAAGGTGGGGCTGGTCTGGAGGACGTTGAGGCCTTCCAAAATCAAGATATCCGGCTGATTGACCTCTTGATAGCGATCTTTGACGATGTCATAGGTGATATGCGAATACAGCGGCGCTTTGACCAAGGGTTTTCCGGATTTGACGTCGGTAACAAAGCGCATAAGTGCACGGCGGTCATAGGATTCGGGGAAACCCTTGCGCTTCATCAGTCCGCGGTCTTTAAGCGTTTGGGTGGGAAAGAGAAACCCGTCCGTGGTCACTAGGTCCACCTTCGGGTGAGAGTCCCATCGCTGTAGGAGCACTTGGAGGAGGCGGGCGGTGGTGGATTTACCCACGGCCACGGAACCGCCCACGCCGATGACGAAGGGCACGTGCGTGGGTGGGTTGCCCAAGAAGGCCTCGGTGGCGGCGGTGAGTTGTTGCCGAGCGGTAACCTGCATGTGGATAAGACGGGAGAGGGGGAGATAGACGTCTGCCACCTCGTCCAAATCAATGCGGTCGCCGATGCCGCGTAGCTCTTCTAGCTCGTTTTCTGTCAACACCTGCGGCATGGATTTACGGAGTTCACGCCAGGTTTCACGGTCAAAGTCGAGGTAGGGGCTTGAATCCAGGTTGCGCGCCATAACTTAATTGTCGCACGCGGCGATAAGGGAATGAAAAATTTGCCCCCTGTAAGGTAGCCGAAAGGTTATGATATGTAATAGTTCATACTGCTTCCTACCGAGAAGAGGACTAGTCTTATATGGCTTCTTTTAATACTGACCTGCGCGATCTTGACCCAGATGTTTTCGGTGCTATCCAGGGAGAAATTTCCCGCCAGCGCGAAACCCTGGAAATGATCGCGTCTGAAAACTTCGTGCCGCGCGCCGTCCTGCAGGCACAGGGTTCTGTCCTGACCAATAAGTACGCCGAGGGCTACCCGGGGCGTCGTTACTACGGCGGCTGTGAGCACGTCGATGTTGTTGAAGATCTCGCCCGCGACCGCGCGAAGGCGCTCTTCAACGCGGAATTTGCTAACGTGCAGCCACACTCCGGCGCGCAGGCTAATGCCGCAGTCCTGTCCAGCATCGCGGAGCCGGGCGATAAGATCCTCGGCCTGTCCCTGGCACATGGTGGACACCTGACCCACGGCATGAAGTTGAACTTTTCCGGCAAGCTTTACGATGTCGCGGCTTATGGCGTGGACCCAGAGACCATGCGCGTGGACATGGATAAGCTGCGCGAGCAGGCGCTAAAAGAGAAGCCAAAGGTCATCATCGGCGGTTGGTCCGCTTACCCGCGCACCCTGGATTTCGCGGCCTTCCGCGAGATTGCCGATGAGGTGGGCGCTTACCTGTGGGTTGATATGGCGCACTTTGCGGGTCTGGTTGCCGCAGGCTTGCACCCGAACCCAGTAGAGCACGCCGATATCGTCTCCACCACCGTGCACAAGACCTTGGGCGGTCCGCGCTCTGGCATGATCTTGGCCAAGCAGGAATACGCAAAGAAGCTGAACTCCAATGTCTTCCCGGGTCAGCAGGGTGGACCGCTGATGCACGCGGTGGCGGCAAAGGCTATTTCCATGAAGATTGCGGCCAGCGAGGAATTCAAGGAGCGTCAGGAGCGCACCCTTGAGGGCGCCCGCATTCTAGCCGATCGCCTCTTGGCGGAAGATACGCAGGCAGCTGGCGTGGACGTTGTGTCCGGCGGCACCGACGTCCACCTCGTCTTGGTCGATCTGCGCAATTCGCAGCTCGATGGTCAGCAGGCAGAAGACCTCTTGCACCAGGTAGGAATCACCGTTAACCGCAATGCGGTCCCGAACGACCCTCGCCCGCCGATGGTCACCTCGGGCCTGCGCATCGGCACCTCCGCCCTGGCCACCCGTGGCCTCGATGCGGATGCCTTCACCGAGGTTGCAGATGTTATCGGTACCGCCTTGGCACAGGGCAAAAACGCCGATGTCGAGGCACTTCTCCGGCGCGTCGATAAGATCGCCGAGCACTACCCGCTGTATGAAGGCCTCGAGGACTGGAAGCTGGTTTAGTCCTTATCCTCTGAGGAATCCTCTGCGGCGTCCTTGTGGACGTCGTGGCCGCGAGCCTGCGCCAGCGTGGCGCGGGCTTGCTGCAGCCACTCAGGCTGCTTTTCCAATAGCTCGCTGATTTCCGCGGTGGTCAGCGGCTTATCCATGTCATTCTTCTTTAGTGCGGTGACGGAAATGCCCAGCTTGTGGGCAACTTCCTGCCGGGGGTGGGGGCCTTCACGGCGCAGCGTTTGCAGCCACTGCGGGGGATTGTGCTGCAGCTCGCGCAGTTCCTCGTGGCTTACCGCGCTATTTTGGAATTCTTCAGGCGCGGCGGGCAGATAGATATTTAGCTTCTTAGCGGCGGTCTGCGCGCGCATTGCGGTACCGGACGGTTGCTGTTGGTTATGTTGTTCACTCACGGTTTAACCGTAGCACTTTCAGTAGACTGTGCTCCATGCTGCGCTTAGCCTTTGTGACCGGTACGGAACCTGGAAAATGGTTTCAGAGATTTCAGGACAATACTGCGCATGGCGGTTTATTCACCGTCGATGCGGATGACAGCTTGGCGGAATTGCTCGCAGGTCACGTGGATCTGGCGCTAACGCGCCTGCCGGACCCTCGGGTGGATGACTCCTTTCACGTGGTGCGCCTCTATGAGGAGGCCCCCGGCATCGCGGTTCCAAAAGACTCAGTCTATGCGGGGGTGGGTGAGGCACTGGCGCTTACCGATGTCTCCGATGAGCACCTCAACTACCGCCTCACCGATGCCGGCGAGGTCGATATCGCCGCCGTGCGCGAGGCCCTGCAGGTGGTCGCGGCCAATGTGGGCATCGCCATCGCACCGCTGCCGCTTATAAAAATCCTCAGCAAGAAACAGGTGGTCCCGCTCGCGCTCAAGGATAGCGGCGTGCCGGTGACGGAAATCGCCTTGGTTTGGCGGAAGGCGGAGGATAGCGAGGCTATCCAGGATTTTGTGGGCATCGCTAAGGGCCGCACCGCTCGCTCCTCCAGGCAAGAAAAACCGAAGCGCACAGCCCGTGAAAAAGCTAAAGCCAAACAGTCCCGCAGGATTGTTAACAATCCGTTACAAAAGCAAAAGAAGCGCCCTAAGCAGCGCAAACGGCGATGATGTGAAGGAGAATCCGTGCTAGTTTCGTTGCACACAGTGGCAGGACCGTGCAGATCGCGTATACCGTTGGCTTCGCTCGCCACAATGGCGGCTTAAACCTACAACGAACTAATTTTTCAGCTGAAAATCGAAAGGTAGATCCAGAAATGCGCAAGATGACTCGTCGTATTGCAGGTGGCTTCGCGGCCGCAACCCTTTCCGTTGCTCTCGTTGCATGCTCGGACGCAGAGGACGCCGCCGATGACGCTAAGGATAGCGCTGGCTCCGTAGCCGCAGACGCCTCGGATGCTGCCGGCTCTGCCGCATCCGAGGCCACCGACGCCGCTGGTTCCGCCGCTGCAGAGGGCGATACTAAGACCATTACAACTGCGGGCGGCGAGGAAGAAGTTCCCGCTGACCTTGCAGCCGCCATCGAGGAAAAGCAGGCCGAGTGGGGTGACGTGCAGAGCGTAGAGTCCTCCGATAAGGGCACCCTGGCTACCTTCGAGGGTGGCAAGCACTTGGTCTACTCTGAGGAGACTGGTGCACAGCCAGTCATCGGCAAGATTGCTGAAACCTGGGTAAACGAGGGTGGCCTCGACTCTTCCGTTGGCCTGCCTACCAAGCCAGAGGCTGACGCAACCGAGGCGAACGGCTGGACCCAAGAGTTTAGCAACGGCACCATCTCTTGGACTGAGGGTGAAGACGGCACCTTCGCGGCTGATATCAACGCCTAAAAGTTAAAAGTCGGCGCCCTGCCCACGCGGCGCGTCGATTACCTCTCGCCACGATCCCTGCGGGTTTCCCGCAGGGATTTGTCGTTTTCTTAAAGTTCATCTTCCACCCATGTGATTTCAACCTTGGGTGCTTAGGTTGGGTGGCAGCCCCTAAGAGATCGCAGCACTAGCGGCTCTAGAGGGCAGACAAGGAAGAACAGCTTTCTACCGTTTCACAAAGGAAGATTCCTGCCATCATGACTCGCCCCTCTGTACTTTCTACTCCACTAGGCACCACCGATAATGACGTCGCTACCAAGACCTATGTGCTTGATACCTCGGTCTTATTATCTGACCCGTGGGCGCTGCGAAAATTCG
Organism: Corynebacterium sp. KPL2850; assembly: GCF_040225855.1. NCBI lineage: Bacteria > Bacillati > Actinomycetota > Actinomycetes > Mycobacteriales > Corynebacteriaceae > Corynebacterium > Corynebacterium sp. KPL2850. The sequence continues at coordinate 70,776 of NZ_JBEHFV010000005.1, read as the reverse complement.
CCGAACACGAGGTCGTCCTTCCCGTTGTGGTTATCTCTGAATTGGAAGGAAAACGTCATCACCCGGAGCTTGGCTGGTTCGCCCGCCAAGCTCTTCGCTTTTTGGAAGAGCTGCGCGCTACCTACGAGGCGCTCGACCAACCCGTTCCGGTAAATGTGGCCGGCGGTACTTTGCGGGTAGAGCTCAACCACCAAGATCAGTCGCTCTTGCCGGCCGCATTCCGCGGGCCGGAAGGGGATCACCGCATCTTGGCCTGCGCCTTGAACCTGGCGCACGAAGGCAAGGACACGGTCCTTGTTACCAAGGACGTGCCGCTACGCGTTAAGGCCGGCGCCGTGGGCGTGCAGGCCGATGAATATCACGCCCAGGACGTCATTTTGACCGGGTACTCCGGCATGGCCACCGCCTATACCACCACGGATGTCATCGATGCTCTCTACAGCGATGGGGAAGTGCTGCTAGACGGGGCTGTCACGGACGATGACACCCCGGTTGAAGAGTTGCCGGTGCACTGCGGTATCACCTTGGTTGCCGGCGCGCAATCTGCCCTGGGGCGCATCATGCCGGACGGGGCGGTGCGTTTGGTGCGCGGCGACCGAAACGCCTTCGGCGTGCAGGGGCGTTCGGCGGAACAGCGCATCGCCCTGGACCTGCTCCTGGATCCGGAGGTTGGCATCGTGTCCATCGGCGGTAGGGCTGGTACCGGTAAATCAGCGCTGGCATTGTGCGCCGGCTTGGAGGCCGTCTTAGAGCGCGGGGAACACCGCCGCATTGTGGTATTTCGGCCGATGTACGCCGTAGGCGGGCAATCGCTGGGGTACTTGCCGGGCTCTGAATCAGAGAAGATGAACCCGTGGGCCCAAGCGGTCTATGACACCTTGGAAGGGTTGGTCTCTGACAACGTCCTGGAAGAGATCCACGAACGCGGGCTTATAGAGGTCTTGCCGCTGACCCATATCCGTGGCCGCTCCTTGCACGATGCCTTCGTCATCGTGGACGAGGCGCAGTCGCTGGAGCGCAATGTTTTGCTCACCGTGCTCTCGCGCTTGGGAGAAGGCTCGCGAGTCGTGCTTACCCACGACGTCGCACAGCGCGATAATCTGCGGGTGGGCCGCCACGATGGGGTGCAGGCGGTCATCGAAAAGCTCAAGGGCCACGAGCTCTTCTCGCACATTACCCTTAAGCGTTCGGAGCGCTCCGCCATTGCGGAACTCGTAACTGATCTATTAGAAGGCAACGACTAAGCGAGGGCTGGATGAATGCGTTTCGCAGACAGCGAATTTAATGAAATCTTTATAGCAAGAATCAGCCAAGACCAGTAATAATGGTGCCTATGAGCGAGAACGCCAAGCAGACGTCCGCGGACGATAAGAAAAAGGATTTCCGTATTCGGCCTTTCACGTCGGCCGATTACCCGCAGATGCGGGACATCTACGAGCAGGGCCTACAAACCGGCCATGCCACCTATGAAACCCGATCCTTGACCTACGAGGAGTTTACGAGCTCCAAGATCATGGCCTCGGTGCACGTAGCCGTTGAGGCAGACGACGATTCTAAGGTATTGGGGTGGGTTTCGGCCGCCCCGATTTCCTCGCGTACCGTCTTCCACGGGGTGGTAGAGGATTCCATTTACTTGGGATCTGATGCCCAAGGCCGTGGCATTGCAGGGGCCTTGCTCGATTGCCTCATTGAAGTGTGCAAGGACCTGCACAAGTGGGCCATCCACTCCTGGATCTTCCCAGAAAATGAAGGTTCTGCGGGCCTGCACAAGTCTCGCGGGTTTGAAAAGGTCGGCACCTACTCACACATGGCCAAGATGACCTATGGCGAGTTGGCCGGTCAGTGGCGCGATACCGATGTCTACGAGCTCCTGCTTCCCAAGCCGGAGGAAAAGCACCTCTAAAGGCGCTGTGCCATTTAACCACGAAGGCCGTAGCGATGCCGGGGAGAATTAATCATCCCGGTCGCTACGGCCTTTCGTTGTTTTCTACCACGCAGTGTGCGTAGGTAAAGCTTGGTGAGATACGCGGCCTTAGACTGCGGGTACCTCCCAGCGCCCAAACCACATCTGTGCCTGTGGGCGCATGGAATCGCGCAAGTGGCTAAAGGGTGGCACGTCAATGCCTTCGCGCTCGGCTAAGGCCACGAGGTAATCGCGGGTGCGCCATACCTCGATGGGGCTTGCCTCGAAATCGAGCACCTCCGCGAGGCCGCCGGGTGGGTAGCCGAGCGCGGACTCGATGGGGGCATCGGCAAGCGGCAGGCTATCGCGCAGAGCATGCAGCTCCCTACTTGTGGCGGCGGTTTCTGCAGGATTGAGCGACATTAATTGATCGTTTCCTTCAGGCGCTCTTCGCGCAGGGGAAGCAGGACCAAGAGGGCGACGATGACGAGCGGGACCATCAGTGCGATGACCGGGGTGAGGCCGTCATTATAGGAATTTAATACTGCCTGCTCGAGCGGCTCTGGCAGGGAAGACACCAAATCCGGGGTCAGGCTATTGGCATTGCCGTCGCTATTGCCAAACTTCTCGGCATAGGCTGCGCCCTCAGGTCCCAGCTGTTGGATGGCCTGCGGCAGGCGGTTGGCCATCTCATCCTGCATGTTATTGATGAACATGGAACCGACCAGGGAAGCGCCCAGGGCAGAGCCGATCTGGCGGAAAAAGTTATTCGCCGCGGTAGCGGTGCCCACCTGGGAGAGCGGGAAGGAGTTCTGGACGATGAGGACCAGCACCTGCATGACCATGCCCAGGCCGATGCCGAAAGCGAGGAACTCGAATCCGAGCTGCGTGAGCGAGGTATCTACCGACAGGCGGGACATCCAGAAGAGTGCACCGGCGGTAATGGCGAGGCCGATGAGGGGGTAGATCTTGTAGCGGCCGGTGCGGGCGATGATGAAGCCGACACCGGTGGAGGTGCCGATAAGGCCAACCATCATCGGAATCATCATCAGGCCAGCTTTGGTGGGTGATAGGGTGTGGACCATTTGCAGGTAGGTGGGCATATAGCCCAGCACACCGAACATGGCCAGACCCAAAATGACGCCGGATAGGGTGGTCAGGGCCATGTTGCGGTTCTTGAAGAGGCGAACCGGGATAAGCGGTTCGGCAGCGCGCAATTCCACGATGGTGGTAATGATGGCGCCGACGAGGGTGATGGCGCCGAGGGTGAGGATCATGGAGGAATCCCAGTCGTACTCGGTGCCGCCCCAGGTGGTCATGAGGATTAGGGAAGCGGTGGTAATGGCGATGAAGGTGGCGCCGAGCCAGTCAAAGCGCTTCATATCAGCCTGGCCCACGCGCAGGTTGAGCACCAAGATGCAGACCACCATGGCCAGCAGGCCGAGCGGGATATTCATCCACATGCCCCATCGCCAGCCGGGGCCATCAGTAAACCAGCCACCCAAGACGGGGCCGAGGACGGAGGACAGGCCGAAGACGCCGCCCATGATGCCCATGAACTTGCCGCGCTCGCGGGAGGAGGTGACCTCGGCGATGATGGACTGCGAGGAAATCATCATGAACCCAGCGCCGAAGCCTTGCACAGCGCGGGCGATGATGAGGACCGTCATGGAATCGGCGAAACCGCCGACGGCGGAGCCTACGACGAAGACGGCGATGCCGCCAATATAGAGCCATTTGCGGCCCAGCATGTCACCCAGCTTGCCAGAAATCGGCATGGCGATGGTCATGGTGACAAGGAATGCGGAGATGACCCAGCTCATGTGGTCAACGCCGCCAAGCTCACCAACAATAGTTGGCAAAGCGGAAGAGAAAATCATCTGGCCCAGCGAGCTCATCAACATGGTGAGCACCAGCGCAGAGAAAATGAGCCCCAGGTTATCCGCCCGCGACTGGCCCTGCGCAGGAGCCTTTTCGGCTGTATCTACCATCGGATTCCTTTCATAAAATCATTAATCAAAGTCAGTGAATCATTCAGACGCGACCTCAGGGCGTCGCTGCAATCGCTATCGGGGGCGGCGATGGAAAGCCAGAGGGCCTCGCGGACTGCACCGGCGATGACCATGGCCTCCGTTGCCGCGGAGTGCCCCTCGAGGATGCGCAGTTCCGGTTCTTGGGTTAGGCGCTCCTCAATGAGCCCAATAAGCTCGATGGATTTCGCCCGCTTGCGGCTAATGGAGGCGGCCGCCGCCTCTGGGTCATTAGCAATGCGCTTGCGTCTCTCCCGAATCGTGGGATTAACGTGATGACCCTCCATGTGCTGTTCCACCAGGTTAAGGACTAATTCCATGATGCTGCTGGTGGACTCATGGAGGAAATACTCCCGCATTTCGGCGGTGAAGTCAGCGCTTGGCGCCCCAAGCACGGCGGATTCCTTCGAATCGAAATAATTAAAAAACGTGCGCCGAGAAATACCGGCTAGTTCGCAGATCTCTTCAATAGTGACCTCGCCAAAGGAATGCTTATCCACCAATTCGGTGGCGGCATCCTCAATGCGTAGCCGCGTTTCTAGGCGTTTCTGCTCGCGTAGTGATAGTTCTTCTTGCACAGGATGCAACTTTACACTCGGTGCAAACTTGCACCAAGTGCAAAATAGGTGATTTTGTAGATGTATACACCGAATTTATGTTGTAGGTCACGTCGTGTGCTTGCCGATGCCCCTTTCTTTACCCGCGCTTACCCTGCCTGGGAAGCGAGTCGAGGAATGCGAAAACCCCGCTCAGAAGCGATTTCCGAGCGGGGTTGCAGCGCTTAAGGCGGCTTAGATTAGATATTGTCGCGCTCGCGGTTGGTCATGCTCAATACATCCAAGCGCTTGTCCAGCTCTTCCTCGGTGAGGTTCTCGCCGTCAACAAAGCCCAAGTCGATTACGGCCTGGCGGACGGTGATCTTCTCATTGAGTGCGTGCTTTGCGGCCTTTGCAGCGTTCTCGTAGCCGATGGCGGAGTTTAGCGGGGTCACGATGGAGGTGGAGGACTCCGCGAAGTGCTTCATGCGCTCCTCGTTCGCCTCGATGTGGTCGACGCACTTCTCAGCAAACACGCGGGCGGAGTTGGCCAGCAGGCGAGCGGATTCGAGCACGTTGCGCGCCATCATTGGGATGAAGACGTTGAGCTCGAACTGGCCCTGTGCGCCACCGAAGGCAACGGCTGCGTCATTGCCCACAACCTGGCCGGCCACCATGGTGACTGCCTCAGGGATAACCGGGTTGACCTTGCCCGGCATGATGGAGGAACCAGGCTGCAGGTCCTTCAGGTGAATTTCTGCCAAGCCGGTCAGCGGGCCGGAGCCCAGCATCCGAAGGTCATTGGCAATCTTGTTGAAGGACACGGCCACCGAGCGCATGGCGCCGGAGAACTCTACGAGGCCATCGCGGTTAGCCTGTGCCTCGAAGTGGTTTTCTGCTTCCTTGAGGTTCTCAACGCCGGTGAGCTTCTTGAGCTCCTCGGTCACCTTGCCGCCGAACTCGGCGGAGGTATTCAGACCGGTACCGGTGGCGGTACCGCCGATGGCGAGCTCTCCCAAGCGCGGGAGGGTAGCCTCGATGCGCTCGATGCCGAGCTCCACCTGGCGGGCGTAGCCGCTGAACTCCTGGCCCAGGGTGATGGGGGTGGCGTCCATGAGGTGGGTGCGGCCGGCCTTGACGACGTCCGCGAATTCCTTCGCCTTCTTGGTCAAGGACTCGTGCAGGACCTTCAGGCCCGGAATGAGGTCATTGACGGCAGCTTCCGTAGCCGCCACGTGGGTAGCGGTGGGGAAGGTGTCATTGGAGGACTGGCCCATGTTGACGTCATCGTTCGGGTGGACCTCGACGCCCTGCTTATGTGCCAAGGAAGCGATGACCTCGTTGGTGTTCATATTGGACGAGGTACCGGAGCCGGTCTGGAAGACGTCAATGGGGAAGGCATCGTTGTGCTTGCCTTCTGCGATTTCCTTCGCGGCGGCGATAATCGCATCAGCCTTTTCTGCATCCAGGCTGCCGGAATCCTTGTTGACCTGTGCGCATGCAGCCTTGAGCAGGCCGAGCGCGCGGATCTGCGCATCTTCCAAGCCGCGGCCGGAGATGGGGAAGTTGTCTACCGCGCGCTGGGTTTGTGCGCGCCACAGGGCATCGGCGGGAACTTTAACCTCGCCCATAGTGTCATGTTCGGTACGGTATTCGGTCATGAAAATCACCTCGGTTAATTGATTGTGTGCGTCTACCCCCAGTATGGCGAAAAGCTAAAAGTGAGAGGGCGAAAAGCCCGAGCCTGCCCCGCCATTTGGGGGTGAGGTTTAGTTCTTGGTGGGGTCCGAGTAGTCCACGACGGAGTATTCCTGCAGCTTAGCCAGCTTGTGGAAGGAATCGACGTAGCGAATGGTGCCGGATTTGGAACGCATGACCAGCGAACGGGTGGAGGCGCCGTTATTGCGGTAAGAGACACCGCGCAGCATGTCACCGTTGGTCACGCCGGTGGCGGCGAAGTAGCAGTTCTTGGAGGAGACCAAGTCATTGGTGCCCAAGACCTTATCCAAGTCGTGGCCTGCGGCGCGGGCCTTTTCCGCTTCCTCTTCATCCTTTGGCCACAGCTTGCCCTGGATTTCGCCGCCCATACACCGCATGGCGCAGGCGGTGATGATGCCCTCAGGGGTACCGCCAATGCCCATCATCATGTCGATGGAGTTGGAATCCTGGCAGGTAGCGATGGCGCCTGCCACATCGCCGTCCATGATAAGGCGCACCTTGGCGCCTGCCTCGCGGATCTCCTGGATGAGCTTATCGTGGCGCGGGCGGTCCAATACCACCACGGTGATATCGGCGGTGCGCAGGCCCTTTGCCTTGGCAACAGATTCGATATTCCACTGCACGGACTGGTTGATGTCGATGGAACCGACGGCCTCGGGGCCCACGGCGATCTTTTCCATGTAGAAGACCGCGGACGGGTCATACATGGTGCCGCGCTCAGCGGCGGCGATTACGGAAATGGCATTGGGGCGGCCCTCAGCCATCAACCGCGTGCCGTCCACGGGGTCCACGGCGATGTCCATCGCCGCGCCCTCACCGGTGCCGACCTCCTCGCCGTTGAAGAGCATCGGGGCCTCATCCTTTTCGCCCTCGCCGATGACGACGACACCCTTCATCGCCACGGAGTTAATCAGCTTGCGCATGGCATCGACTGCCGCGCCATCGCCCTCATTCTTCATGCCACGACCAACCCAGCGGCCAGAGGCTAAGGCGGCGGCTTCGGTCACGCGCACCAGCTCCATGGCCAGGTTACGGTCGGGCAAATAAGAAGTATTTTCGGACATGTGTAGTGGTTGCCTTCCATGTTTTCTCACCGTGGGGGTAATTCCCACGCGCTTAGTGTTCTACTTTTCCTATTCTGGCACTTTTTGGCACCAATAGGTCCGATTTGGGGCCCCTTTTGTGGGGATTTTCCTTGTCAGGGGCAGCATTATCGGCGCGAATGTGCGCACGCGGGAGGCATGTGGCACTTTCACGGCGGCTCATGCGATACTAAGGCGCGTGGCAGCAGAACAAAGACCGAAGATTTTCGAAGGCGCTCGCGACATCATTTTGTCCCTTTCCGTAGTGGTGGTCATGATGTTGCTCGTGGTGGGCGCAACCGGGCTCTGCTCGGTGAATCCGGAAACGGCGCAAGGCCCGGTTCAAGAGGTAGACGAGGAGACCTTCCTGGATACGCAGGCCCGCGCCGGTGTTGGCGCCATCCGAGATCCCCAGATGCCCGAAGGCTGGCAGGCCAATGCGGCCCGCCGTTCGCAGCTAGGCGGCGAGACAGCCACCGTCGTCAGCTGGCTCACCGCAGATGGAAATTACGTGGAATCCACCCAAACCCAGGTTTCTGCAGAAGACGCGGGCGAAAAATACGACGCGAACTACCGCGGGCTGAACTCTACTCGCGAGGTAGCCGGCCACCAGGTGCGCGTGCTGGCAAGCGATGACGATTCGGTGCGCCGCTTGTGGATTGTTGACCTGGGCGATGCCCGCCTCATCATCTCCGGCGCGGCCCCCGATGAAGAATTCGCCGCCGCCACCGAGGCCTTTATCAAGACCAAGCCTATAAGCGGAAAGTAACCTCGCTGAGCCCCTCGGAGTCCGCTTCCACCGTGATTCCTTCAGTATTACCGGTGGCTTCTTCTAAGCCAGCGGCATCCAGGCCGCTCAGCCGCGTCTTTTCTAGGTAGACATCCACGCGCTCGCGCTGAGAACGCTGCGGGTAGATGGAGACTTGGACCACCTGGGCATCGGCAAGCAGCAGCACGATGGACTGGGAAAAGTAACTCAGTTCCTCCTCGGTGCCCGAAACCTGGGTGCTGGTATGCGCCGGCCCGAAGAACTCCTCTACCAGCGCGCGGGAATCGCCGCCCATGATGGAGCCTGCCGATGCCGATTTGGATACGAAATCAATCCGCTTTCCCGGGTAACCATAAATCTGCACTACTCTTCACCCTCCTCGGCCTGCTGCTCGTTGTTTTCCGCCCTTTCGAGGGCATCTTCCACGCGCTTCGAGGCTCCATCCAGGTGGGATTCGCACGTGCGAGCAAGCGCCTCGCCGCGCTCCCAGTACTTCAGGGACTCGTCCAGGCCCATCTGGCCGAGCTCTAAAATCTTGACGGTCTCAATGAGCTCATCGCGCGCCTGCTCGTAGCTCAATTCCTCTACGGGAGTAAAAGCATCCTGGCCCGGCTGGCCGGAACCAATGGTTTCATCTGACATCAGCAATTCTCCTACTATTTCTGGCTAATCGGCGGCCTGGGAGGCCATGGACACGGCGGTGATGGAACCATCGCCCACGCGAATGCGCAATTGCGCGCCGGGCGGTGATTGCTCATAAGAGCTAACGACCTCCGGATTGCTGCCATCTTTGGGCAAGACCTGGACAATAGAATACCCACGGGCAAGCGTCGCCGAAGGACCTAAAGCAGAAACCCGCGCGCGAAGGGACTCCACGTGCCGGGTCTCGCGGTCTAAGAGCACCCGCAGTTCGCGGCGCATGCTCGTGCGCATGCGCTCGACCTCTTCGCGCCGATCGCGGATGGGCGTCATCGGATCTGCCAGCACTGGGCGCGAGCGGATATTATCCAATCCACGGCGCTCGCGTTCTACCCAGCCGCGCAAGGCCGCCGCCATGCGGGATTGCGCCTCAGCGATGACCGCGCGTTCCTCTGCCACCGACGGGACCACGCGCTTGGCGGCGTCCGTCGGGGTAGCCGCGCGCAGATCTGCCACGTTATCGAGCACCGGACTATCCGGCTCGTGGCCAATCGCGGAGACCACCGGGGTGCTGGCGGCCACGACGGCGCGTTGCAGGGCTTCTTCAGAAAAGGGAAGGAGATCTTCGACGGAACCGCCTCCGCGGGCGATGATGATGACATCGATCTCCGCATCGGCGTCGAGCTCCTGCAAGGCGGAAATCACCTCGGGGACGGTATTCGCCCCCTGAACCGCGGTATTAATGACCCGGAATTGCACGGCCGGCCACCTGTCGCGGGCGACCGCCATGACATCGCGCTCGGCGGCAGAACCGCGGCCGGTAATCAGGCCGATTTTCTGCGGGAGGTAGGGAAGCGGGCGCTTGCGCGCGGGATCAAAGAGGCCTTCTGCGGCAAGCTGCGCGCGCAGCTTTTCAATGCGCGCCAATAAATCGCCGATGCCCACGTGCCGGATCTCCGTGGTCCACAGGGAAAAGGATCCGCGGCCAGCATAAAAGGCGGGTTTGCCGTGTACGATGACGCGGTCGCCATCTTTTAGCGGCGTGGGCAAGTTGTGCAGCATTGAGGAAGAGCAGGTCAATTGCACCGACTTTTCCTGCTGCACATCGCGCAGGGTGAGGTAGGACAGCTTCCAGGTGGGCTTGTAATTGATCTGCGTTAATTGGCCTTCCACCCACAGGTATCCAAGGCGCTCGATCCATCCCTTCACCTGGTCATTGACCTGGCCCACGGGCCACGGGGTCTCTGGAGTATTTGCCGGTTGATTCACGCAGCCACCCTTTCCATCTACAGCGCCATACGGTGCCCTTTAGTGTAGGTGCTCAAGGCACGTGGCGCCCCGCTTGGGTGGCCTAGATGGGCGCTTTCCCTGCTGGATAGCCCTTACTATTGTTTTGCTTTACCTTTCGATACTCTGGGAGGCATGACTGATGGTAAAAATGTTCTCCTCGCGGCACCGCGCGGTTACTGCGCTGGAGTGGACCGCGCCGTCGAGACCGTAGAAAAGGCGCTAGAAAAATACGGCGCACCCATTTATGTGCGCAAGCAAATCGTCCACAACCGTTATGTCGTTGAATCTTTGGCCAAGCGCGGAGTCATCTTCGTTGAAGAGGCCGCCGAGGCCCCGGAGGGTGCTCACCTCGTCTTTTCCGCCCACGGGATCTCCCCGGCGGTGCGCAATCAGGCGCAGGAGCGCAAGCAATTGACCTTGGACGCTACCTGCCCCTTGGTGACTAAGGTGCACAAGGAAGCCCAGCGTTTCGAGCGCGATGGTTACCACATCCTCCTCGTGGGCCACGAAGGCCACGAGGAGGTAGAAGGCACCGCGGGCGAGGCCCCCGATGTTACGCATCTGGTCGATGGCGTCGACGGCGTGGACAAGCTGCCAGACTACCTGCAGGATGAGAAACTCATCTGGCTTTCGCAGACCACGCTCTCGGTGGATGAGACCGTTGTCATCGTCAATAAGCTGCGTGAGCGTTTTCCGCACCTAGAAAACCCGCCGTCAGATGATATCTGCTACGCCACTCAAAACCGGCAAGAGTCCGTCAAAGCCATTGCACCGAAGTGCGACCTTATGATCGTGGTGGGGTCTAAGAACTCGTCCAACTCCGTGCGCCTCGTAGAAGTCGCGCTCGAGGCGGGTTCACGCGACTCCCACTTGGTGGATTTTGCCGACGAGATCGATGAATCGTGGCTAGACGGCGTAGAGACCGTTGGCGTGACCTGTGGCGCCTCCGTGCCAGAACTTCTTGTGCGCGAGGTGCTCGAATACTTGGATGAGCGCGGCTTTAATGACGTGGAGCAAGTAACCACCTCCACCGAATCCATTACTTTCGCGCTGCCGCGCGATCTGCGTCCTGCCCGCACCTAGCGCTGCAACGCCTAAAACGACAACAACCGTGAGCCTGGTGGCCTCTTAAAGAGTGCCGGGGCTCACGGTTTAGTTTATTCGTAGAGGTTATCGTCCCAACGCTGCTTCTTGGCAGTGTCTTTTGTCGAGGAAGCGGGATCTGGTTCGGGGGTCGGTGGTATCACGTCCCCTGCGCGCCGGTGCGGATCCGGTTGCAAGCGATTTTCGCGTTCCGCCTGTTGCTCGCGGCGGCGCTCTTCTCGGTCGCGACCGCGGATGCGGTCCTGCGGCTTCCGCGGAGGTTGCACCTGTGCGTGCGACCTGCGGCGGGAGGCGCGTGGGGAGGGGGCCTGCGGGTTTTCGGATCTATTGCGCGCCATGAGTTCCGCCACGGAAAGCCGTTCAGCGCGGTTCTGGCGATCCCGCTTCATGTCCGCGCGCCGCGCGACCTTTTGCTGATTCACAGCACGTTGGGCGGCCTTGCGGAAGCGCATCCAGCGCAAGACGCCGATTGCGGTCGCGCCGAGAACCGCGATAAGCAACCACAGGAAGTTCTGGACCAGCGGATACACGGAGGTCAGCAGGGACGTTTTAGAAAAACTGGTGCCTTCCGGAGCATTGGACTTGGTGATGAAGATTCCCGCCGTCACCACGGTTACCGCGTACAAAATGGGGATGGACGCGATGGACAGGAATAATCCCCGCTCCTCAACGATGAGCGCTATGAGCAGGGAGCTGATGATGAGAAAGGCAAAGTACATCCAGCCTATGGAGCCGGCAAGAATGGAAATCAATGCGCCGGTGAGCAAAAGTGCCGCCAATAGCCCAAGGCCCTTCAGCAGCGAGATGCTCGGCATGCTCAGGCTTTGCGCGGCGGTAGGCTTTCGTTGTTTGGCTAGTGACACGTCGCAAAATCCTACCGTCTGGCGCGGGCCAATGGCTATATCCACGCAGTAAAACTGCCTAGATTTTAAGAAGAATTTGTCCCGCGCGGCCACGTATCAATGGGGGAGGGCTCGCGCGGCGCTCTGTTCGTGCGGCCGGGAATCTCCATTTCGTGCAGCTTGCGGGCGGTCACGCCCACGCGCGAATCAAGCGAGGAGAGCGTGGAATTATAGGCTTCTACTGCCTTTTCGAGTCCTTGGCCCACCTTGCCATAGTGCTCCGAAAGGGTATTGAGCCGCGAATAGAGCTCACGTCCCAAGCGTTGGACTTCTTTTGCCTTGGCGGAAATATCTTCCTGGTGCCACCCCATAGCTACCGTGCGCAAGAGCGCGAAGAGTGAGCTCGGGGTCGCGATGACGACGTTGCGTTCAAAACCGAATTCGATGAGCTCAGGATCGACCGATAACGCAGCATCGAGGAAAGGATCCGCGGGTACGAAGAGCACCACGAATTCCGGGGTGGGTTGGAAGGCCTCAATATAGTCTTTGTGGGATAGCGCCTGGATGTGACTGCGCAGCTGATGCGCGTGGCGGCGCAGGTAGCCGGTGTGTTCTTCTGGATCGTCGGTTTCTAGCGCATCGAGGTATGAAGAGAACGGAACCTTGGCATCGACGATGATATGCCTGCCACCGGCCAAGTTGATGAGCATATCTGGGCGCACGATGCGGCCGTTTAAGGGGGCAGAGACTTGGGAATCGAAGTCCACGTGCCGTCTCATGCCGCCGAGTTCGACGACGCGCTCTAGCTGGATCTCGCCCCATCGCCCGCGCACATTGGGCGAGCGGAGGGCCGTAACGAGCTGATCCGTGCGCTCCGTGAGTTGGGACGAAGTGCGGGTCACCGCCTGCACTTGGCTGGACAGGGAGGCTAAGTGGGCGGTGCGGTCTTCTTCCAGTTCTTGTAGCTGGAATCCGAGCCTATCCATGGCCTTTTCTAGCGGTTGCAGCTCGGCCTGGCGGCGTTGGGATTCTTGCAGCGCCCGGTGCTCCTCGCTCGGCGCGGAGCGGGAAGCGGAATGAGAGTGGGCCAGCCATCCCAGAACGGCACCCAGTAGGAGACCGATAAACAGCAGCAGCATGGGCAAAGTGGATGTCATGGAATCCACTATGACACGTGCTGCCGACACGGCACACTATTTATTCGAATCTCCGTTCAAAAGATTTTCGAAGGCATCCCGCGCGCGGCGCAGGTTGGAGCGCATGCTTGGCTCGTCATAGTCCTCCGGGGTGGAATCGACATCGACGGAGTCATCGAGCGTGGTGGAGTCGCCATCGGAAGCCGCATCGGCGCCGGCGATATCGGGGCTGGCGTGTTCTGGAACATTGCGCCATTGCTCGCGCTTGTATTGCGCTTGCTCTTCGGTATAGCGGCCGATGAGATAGCCCGCGACGGTGGAGTAGTTGAGCTCGGAGGAGTGTTTTTCCCCGGACTGCAGCTTCATCATGTCCTGCACGTAGCGATAGGCAACCGCGATCATGGCGGCGGTCGGCACGGCCAGGAATCCACCGATGAGTCCAAAGAGCGCGGAGCCGACGATGACGGAGACCAAAACGATAACTGGGTGCAGGTTCATGGCCTTTGCCTGCAGCCACGGCGAGAGTACATTGCCTTCAAGCTGCTGGACCAAAATAACGAGGCCCAAGACCAACAGTGCTTGGGTAAAGCCCAAAGATACCAAGGCGATAACCACTGCGAGCGCGCCAGAGACAATGGCGCCGACGAACGGGATGAAGCCGGCGATGAAGGTAATGATCGCCAGGGCCATCGCCAAGGGCACGCCGATAAGCACGAGGCCGAGGCCGATAAAGATGGCATCGATAAGCGAGACCACTGCCTGCGCCCGAATGAATCCGCCCAGGGTATTCCAGGCGCGCGTGAGCAATTCTGTGAGGTGCCAGCCGGCGCGCCGGCCGGTGGCATCGCGCAGCCACGGCAGGAATTTGGTGCCGTCTTTCAGGAAGAAGAAGGTGAGCACCAAGACGATGAACACCGTGACGAAAAATGAGGTGGCATTGCCGATGCCCGTAAATACGGACCCGGCGATAACGCCCGCACGCTCCTGCAACCAGCCTGCGGCCTCGTCGATATAGGTGCTCATATCGTCGCTATCGAGGTTCAAGGGTGGGCCCTGGGCCCACACCTGGAGCTGCTGGATGCCGGAGACCGTTTGCAGGTAGAGCGACTGGGATTGCCGCATGAAATCCGGCGCCACCGAGGCGATGAGCCCACCGACGGCGGCCGAGGAGATAAGGATCGTCACAATCGCCGCCAGGCCTGCAGGCAGTCCTTTTGTTCGCATCCAACGCGCCATGGGGTGAAGCACGGTACAGATAATAAGGGCCAAGAGCACCGGCAGGATGCCCTGCCAGAAGCTACCCAAGACGTGATAGATCGCAAAAAGGAAAACGCCGATGATTAGCAGGCGCACGGCCCACAGGGAGGTCGACTTCACCATTTCGCCCGCGATGACGGAGCGATCGACCTGATTGCCCGGGGGATGCGGCGATACATCGTCCAATTGGCTGGTGTCGAAGTCACCGTCCATTTTATCGCCCGGGCTTGCCTGCGGCTTTTCGGGTGTTGGTTGCTTATCAGAACTCACCCCACCATCTTGCCTTATAACGCGGTAGGTGCGTTAGGATTAGCCCCGTGAGTCTTACACTAGGAATCGTCGGCTTGCCCAATGTGGGCAAGTCCACTTTGTTTAATGCCCTGACCCGTTCCGAAATCTTGGCGGCCAACTACCCATTCGCCACCATCGAGCCCAACGTCGGCTTGGTGGAGCTGCCGGATCCCCGTTTGGACACCCTCGCTAAGATGTTCAACTCCGAGCGCATCTTGCCGGCGACCGTGTCCTTCGTGGATATTGCCGGCATCGTCGCAGGTGCCTCGCAGGGCGAGGGTATGGGTAACGCCTTCCTAGCTAATATCCGCGAGGCCGACGCTATCTGCCAGGTGGTCCGCGCCTTTTCTGATGACAATGTCATCCACGTCGATGGCCGGGTAGATCCCGGCAACGACATTTCCGTTATTAATACAGAGCTGATTCTGGCGGATCTGCAGACCATCGAGAAGGCCCTGCCGCGCCTAGAAAAAGATGCCCGGAAGAATAAGGACCTGGCACCTGTGGTGGAGGCAACCAAGAAGGCGCAGGAAATCCTGGAGGATGACCGCACCCTCTTCGCCGCCGCCAAGTCCGGCGAGATTGATCTTTCCCTCGTGCGCGAGCTGCACCTGATGACGGCTAAGCCCTTCCTCTACGTCTTTAACTCGGATGAGGCTGTGCTTACCGATGCCGCCAAGAAGGACGAACTGCGCCAGCTCGTCGCCCCAGCAGATTGCGTCTTCCTCGATGCACAAACCGAGTCCGAGCTCTTGGAGCTGGATGAGGACGAGGCAAGCGAGTTGCTCGAGGCAGTAGGCCAAGAAGAGCCCGGCTTGGCTACCTTGGCCAAGGCCGGATTCTCCACCTTGGGACTGCAGACCTACCTCACCGCTGGTGAAAAGGAAGCCCGCGCGTGGACCATTAAACAAGGCGCTGCCGCCCCTCAAGCCGCCGGTGTTATTCATACCGACTTTGAAAAGAAGTTCATCAAGGCGGAAATCGTCTCCTTTGACGATCTCGTTGCCGCCGGCTCCATGGCCGAGGCGCGCGCCAACGGCAAGGTCCGCCAAGAAGGCAAAGACTACATCATGCACGATGGCGACGTGTGTGACTTCAAGATCGGTGGCTAAATCCTAGCTTGTTGCAGGTCGCGAAAGTAAACGTGGCGAGTGCGCGAATGTAGAGTTATCCTATTTGCGTACCCAACAACAATAAGGAGGTCATAATAATGGATGAGCTAGAAAACAAGACGATTGCAATCATTGCTACCAATGACTTTGAAGACTCCGAACTGACCTCTCCGCTAGAGGCCGTGCAGAAGGCTGGCGCTACCGTGAAGGTTCTGGCGCCTAAGGCTGGCACCATTACGGGCAAGAACGGTACCGAGATTAACGTTGATGCTACGACCAAGGACTCCGAGGGTGAGACCTTCGACGGCATCATCTTGCCTGGCGGCACCAATAACGCTGACCTCATCCGCTTGGACGAGGCAGCCGTTAGCATCGTGCGTAAGCACATGGGCGAGGACCGCCCCTTGGGCGCCATCTGCCATGGCGGTTGGATCCTAGCCGATGCAGATGCACTCAAGGGCCGTACCTTGACGTCCTTCCCGTCCCTGCAAACCGATCTCCGCAACGCAGGTGCTACCTGGGTTGACGAGGAGGTCCACTGCGACCAGGGCTTGGTCTCCTCCCGTACCCCGGACGACCTGCCTGCATTCAACGCTAAGTTGGTCGAAGAGTTCGCAGAGGGTCAGCACTAAATTAGGCTAGAGCCTTAATTACTCCCTACGAGCCAGATGGTGAGAAACCTTCTGGTTCGTAGGGAGATTTTTCGTCTATAGCGGCATCTTTAAACTCGCTAGGGCGGATCAAGGATTTGGTTGAATGTTTAAGGATTCTCGCCGTCTGCTAACCTATGAACCCAGAAGGGGAGTAGTTCCTACGGTGCCCACCCGCGCCGCGATGACTGGTCGACACACTGGCTTAATAGCCCGGCCACTCAGCATCGATGCATCGATGCGAACGAGACCTTCGGACTGATTCTGGTTGCCGAAGGGAGAGTAGTGGACCTTGTCTTCTTTAAGTACTGAGCAGCGTATTTTAGAGCGCTTTATGATGTTGTCCATCGCCGCGGCGGTGGCGACAATTGTCCTGAAATCCCTGGCGGCGTGGCTGACGGGCTCGGTTGGTTTCTTCTCTGATGCCCTCGAATCCCTCGTGAACCTCGTGGCAGCCATCGCTGGCTATTGCGCTTTGCGCATTGCCGCTAAGCCTGCCGATGATAATCACCACTTTGGCCACGGCAAGGCGGAGTATATTTCTGCGTTGGTAGAAGGGGCGATGATCTTCCTCGCAGCGGGGGCCATCATCTACACCGCAGTCCAACGCCTTTTTACTCCCCAGCCCGTTGAAGAAGGCGGTTGGGGCTTAGCGCTGTCGCTCTTGTCCTCGTTGCTCAATCTGGGCGTCGGTTTGGCCCTGATTAAGGCGGGCAAGCGCTACCGGTCTGCGACGCTAAATGCGGATGGGCACCACCTGATTACGGATGTGTGGACCTCCGCCGGCGTCCTCGCGGGCATGGCTGCGGTGTATCTCACGGGCTGGTTGTGGCTAGATGCGCTTGTGGCCTTGGCCGTTGGCATCAATATCTTGTGGACTGGATTTAAGATTTTGCGCGATTCTGTCAGCAGCCTGCTTTCTGAGGCCCTTCCGCAAGAAGAACAAGATCAAATTTGGGATCTTTTAGCTGAACTGGAAAAAGATAAGTCCGTGACTTTCACGGATCGGCGCACGGTAGCCTCTGGCAGGCAAAGAATGGTCTATCTGACCATGGAGGTGCCGGCGGACTGGAGCGTGCTCTACTCGCACGAGATTGCCGATGACGTAGAAGCCGCCCTCGACGAGCTTTTCGCCGGATGCAGCGTATTTATCCACGTGGAGCCAGCCGGCGTTGCGCATCGCCGCCCACTTCCATTCCGGCAATAAATAAAGGCCCAAGGCGTACTGCCCTGAGCCTTCATTCGCGTTTTATTAAGCCTTAACGCTTACTTCCTCGTCGGAGTCTTCCTCCATGATGTGCTTGACGCCATTTTCGGCTTCATCCCACACTTCTTGGTTCTGGATGCCTGCACGCTTGGCGACGACCGTCGCGCACAATGCCTGACCCGTGACGTTCAGCGCCGTACGCCCCATATCAATGATGGGCTCAATGGCCAGCAGTAAACCGACGCCGGCCAATGGCAGGCCCAGAGTGGACAGGGTCAGCGTGAGCATAACCGTTGCGCCGGTAGTACCTGCGGTAGCCGCAGAACCAATGACGGAGACGAAGATGATGAGCAGGTACTGCGTGAGGTCTAGGTCCACGCCATAGAATTGCGCAACGAAGATCGCGGCAACAGCAGGGTAGACGGAGGCGCAGCCATCCATCTTCGTAGTAGCGCCGAGCGGCACTGCAAAGGACGCATACTCGGTGGGAACGCCCAAGGCGCGTTCGCTGAAGCGTTGCGTTGCGGGCATAACACCCATGGAAGAACGGGTGACAAAGCCCAAGGACGTTACCGGCCAGATGCGCTTGTAGAATCCCTTGACCGGAATATTGTTAAACTTCAGCACTGCGGGGTAGACCACGGCGAAGACGAGGGCCAGACCCACATACATTGCCAGAACGAACTTGCCGAGAGAGCCAAGTGCATCCCAACCGTAGGTAGCAACGGCCTTACCGATAAGCGCTGCGGTACCAATCGGAGCCAGGCGGATGATCCACCACAGGACTTTCTGGATGACCTTGAGGAAGGACTCCGTAAAGTGCAGGAAGGGATCGGCTGCCTTACCAGTCTGTACGGCGGCGATGCCAATGGCCAAGGAAATAACCAGCAACTGGAGTGCACCGAAGTTCAGGGACACCTCGCCATCGCTGGCAGAGGCCGTAAGTCCAATGAAGTTTTGTGGCAGCAGCTGCTCAAAAAAGGCAGTCCATGAACCAACGCTAGACGGATCCCCCGCAGTGGATGCATCGACGCTCGTGCCAGCACCGGGCTTCAAGACTAATGCCACGACGATGCCCACGAGGACGGAGAAGAACGCCGTAATGGCGAACCACACCAAAGTAGAAATGGCCAGTGACGCTGCATTGGCAACCTTGCGCAGGTTGGCCACCGAGGTGACCACTGCGGCGAAGATGAGCGGCGGAACCATGACCTTCAATAGTTGGACATAGGCGCCACCAACACCGCTGAGCAGGCTGGTCAGCCACCCTGGATTATCTGGATCGGTATCCATTCCAGATGCAATCAGTCCCAGGATGAGGCCGATGATAAGGCCCGCAATGACTTGCGCGCCAAACCCCGTTGCCCAGCTAGGCAGCTTGGGGCGAGAGGAAACTTTTTGTGTCATAGAACGTCCTTTAAAAATAAAATGAACAGGTCTGACTATTTGTTGAGTACGGTTCTGTTCAACTTCAACTAGTTTCACTTTATTCCACACGTCAAACCGCAAAGAAAAAGGGTCTCGTTTGCAGCAGGGGAATCGCTAAGACTGCTCTGCAGACAAAGCAGTTCAGTACCTACTCTCGCTTTCGCCTTCAGCCGCGACCTCCATCCCCGCCCTTTATCCCCTCATCCGGCAGACCCGCCCTTCGCGCTCACCGCGAGCACGGTGCCCCGCTAAAGACCGCCGCCCGTGAGCGCGAAGGTCGGTTGTGCACCACGAGGAAACTAAGAGAACAGCGCTGAATCAATGCAGCGGGGCACCGTCAGCTGTCATACTGGAATGATGAAGATTCTGGTAACTGCTTTTGATGCCTTTGGTGGCGAAGAAATTAACCCTACGGAACGCGCGCTGGATAAGCTGCCGGACGAAATTGGCGGAGCGCAGATTATTAAGCACCCTGTGCCAACAGTGTTCGGTGAAGCACTGAAGCAAGCGATTGCTGTGGCCGAGGAAGAAGACGTGGACGCGGTGGTCTGCCTGGGGCAAGCCGCTGGGCGCGGCCATATCACTCCGGAACGAGTAGGTATCAACTTGGCGGATGCCTCCATTCCGGATAATGCAGGAAATCAGCCAAGCGATGAGTCAGTGGTTGAAGGTGGCCCTGCCGCGTACTTTTCTACCCTGCCGGTTAAGGCAATGGTCACAGCGATTCAGGAGGCGGAGATTCCGGCACGGGTCTCGACTACCGCGGGAACATTCGTCTGCAACCATCTGCTCTACGGCCTGTTGCACCATTTCAAAGATACGCAGGTAAAGGCAGGCTTTATCCATGTTCCGTTTATTAAGGAGCAGGCTAAAGAAAACAGCCCGATGCTGGAGCTCGCGGACGTCGTGCGGGGAGTGGAATGCGCGATTAGCGCGGTGGCGAAAAATGCTTAGGGTCGCCTTGCTAGAGAATTTTTCCGCCCAAATATAGATTTAAAGTCATGTCTCGCTTAAGTCCTCTCAACTGGCCGGTCGTGCGCCAGCTGCGTAGCGGCGATCCCTTTGGCAGGGATATCAATACGCAATCAACCAAGAGTAAGGAAAAGCACGGGCGCACGGTAGAAGCTGACCGCGTGGTGCAATCCGTATGCCCATATTGCGCGGTTGGTTGCGCCCAGCGCGTATACGTCAAAGATAACCGAGTCATCCAGATTGAGGGCGATCCGGATTCGCCGATTTCGCGCGGGCGTTTGTGTCCCAAGGGCTCGGCATCGGAGCAGTTGGTCAATTCCGCAACGCGATTGACCAAGATTAAGTACCGCGCACCGCACTCCACCGAGTGGCAGGAGCTGGATGAAGACACCGCGATGGACATGATCGCGGATCGCTTCTTGGAGGCGCGCCGGAAGGGCTGGCAAGACACCGATGACTCGGGGCGGACTCTAAACCGCACGATGGGTGTCGCTGGACTTGGTGGCGCGACCTTGGATAATGAGGAAAACTACCTCATTAAGAAGCTTTTTACCGCTGCCGGTGCGGTGCAGCTCGAAAACCAGGCGCGCATATGACACTCCGCCACAGTTCCTAGTTTAGGAACTTCGTTTGGCCGCGGCGGCGCAACCCAACCGCTGCAGGATATGGCGAATGCTGATTGCATCGTCATCGAGGGGTCGAATATGGCAGAGTGCCACCCGGTGGGATTCCAGTGGGTCGTAGAAGCCAAAAAGCGTGGTGCCCGCATTATCCACGTGGATCCGCGGTATACGCGTACCTCTGCGTTCTCCAACCGCCACATTGGCATTCGCGGCGGTACCGACGTGGTGCTGCTAGGCGCGGTTATCAACCATATGCTCCAAAATGAGCTGTACTTCCGCGACTATGTCGTTGCATATACCAATGCGCCGATGATTATCTCGGAGGACTACCAGGACACCGAGGAACTGGACGGACTGTTTTCTGGCTATAATCCGGAAACCGGCACTTACGTGACCGATTCGTGGCAGTACGTGCAAAAGCCGGAAGGTTCCTCCTGGAATGTCGAGCGCGATGACACCCTGGAGCACCCGAATTCGGTCTTCCAGATTCTCAAGCGCCACTATGCGCGCTATACCCCTGAGCTGGTAGAAGAAACCTGCGGCATCGCGCAGGAAGACTTCTACTACCTAGCGGATTCCATTGCGCAGAACTCCGATCCGGAACACACCACGTGTTTCGCCTATGCCTTGGGCTTTACCCAACACACCTTGGGTGCGCAGTTCATCCGTACCGCCGCCATTTTGCAGCTTTTGATGGGCAATGTGGGCCGCCCGGGCTCGGGAATCATGGCCTTGCGCGGGCACGCCTCCATTCAGGGCTCTACCGATATCCCGACTCTCTTCCACTCCCTACCCGGCTACCTGCCCATGCCGAGCGTGGAAAAGCAGACGTGGCCGGAATTTGTGGACGAGATCCGGGATGAGTCCCAAAAGGGCTTCTGGCAGATTGGCGAGAATTACGCCGTGTCCTTGATGAAGTCCTACTGGGGAGATGCGGCGACCAAGGAAAATAACTGGGGCTATGACCTCATGCCGCGCATTTCCGGCGCGCATTCTACCTACGAAACCCTGCAAGCCATGCTCAATGGTCAGGTGGAAGGCTACTTCGTCTTCGGCCAAAACCCGGCGGTGGCGCAGTCCAATGGTGGCATGCAGCGCCGTGGTTTGGCATCGCTGAAGTGGCTGGTTGTGCGCGATTTCCAGGAAATCGAAACCGCATCGTTCTGGAAGGACGCGCCGGAGATTAAAAACGGCGAGCTGAAGACGGAAGACATCGAAACCGAGGTCTTCTTGATGCCCGCTGCCACCCACGTGGAAAAGGCTGGTACCTTTACCCAGACGCAGCGCATGCTGCAGTGGCGCTTCCAAGCGGCACCGCCGCCAGGCGATGCCAAGAGCGAGCTGTGGTTCTTCTACCAGCTGGGTAAGAAGCTCAAGGAACGCCTGCGCGATTCCACTGATCCGCGCGATCTCCCGCTCCAGAAGGTGACGTGGGATTACGTGGAAAATGAGGAAGGCGAGCCGAACTCTGAGGACGTCCTCAAGGAGATCAACGGCTACTACCTGGATGGTCCACAGAAGGGCGAGCTTTTGCCCTCCTTCGTGGAGATGAAGAATGACGGCACGACTTCCGGCGGCTGCTGGATCTACACCGGCGTGTACAAGGATGGCGTCAACCAGTCCGCGCGCAAGGTCCCGGGTTCGGAGCAGAACGAGGTTGCGCCCGAGTGGGGCTGGGTCTGGCCTGCTAATCGCCGCATTTTGTATAACCGCGCTTCGGCCAAGCCGGATGGCACCCCGTGGTCCGAGCGCAAGAAGTACGTGTGGTGGGACGAGGCCCAGGGCAAGTGGGTAGGCGATGACGTCCCTGACTTCCCAGTGACGAAGTCGCCGGAGTACAAGGCTCCTGCCGATGCCGTCGGTCCAGACGCCCTCGATGGCACGGACGCCTTCATCATGCAGGCGGACGGTCGCGGCTGGCTCTTTGCGTCTTCCGGGCTTTCCGATGGCCCCTTGCCCACCCACTATGAGCCGCAGGAGTCCCCGGTTACGAACGTGCTGTATAAGCAGCAGCAATCGCCGACGCGCTTGACCATCAAACGCCCGGATAACCTGCAGCGCCCAGAACCGGGGATGCCCGGTGCGGAGGTGTTCCCGTTTGTATTTTCTACCTACCGTCTCACGGAGATGTACACCTCGGGTGCGATGTCGCGCCGCCTGCCTTATCTGGCGGAGCTGCAGCCGGGCCTATTCTGCGAGGTGGATAAGGACTTGGCCGCAAAGCGCGGCCTGGAAAATGGCGAGTGGGCGACGATTATCTCGCCGCGCGGTGTGATTGAGGCGCAGGTTTTGGTCACCGATCGCATGCAGATGCTGAAGATCAATGGGGAAGAATTCCACCAGATTGGCCTGCCCTTCCACTACGGCGAGTCCGAGACCACCGCTGTGGCAGGCGACGGCGCTAACGATCTCTTGGGCCTTACCCTCGAGCCGAATGTGTTCATTCAGAACTCGAAGATTGGTGCCTGCGATATCCAGCCGGGCCGCAGGCCGAGGGGAGAAGGCCGCTTGAAGCTGCTCAAGCAGTACCAAGAGCGGGCGCAGTTAAGCGTGGATTCCGGCAATGATTTGTTGTCGGTTCCGGACTCGTTTACCTATAACCCGGAGCCCGAAAAGCATGGCCAACTTGGCGCGGATAGTAGTGATGATGAAACGGCAAGTAAAGGCGAAGAAGGTAAGTAAATGACTAATCTACTGACCGAGGACGCGGGCCGGCACGGCTATGATTCCTACCGCCGCATGGCCTTTTTCACCGATACGTCCGTGTGCATCGGCTGCAAGGCCTGCGAGGTGGCGTGCAAGGAATGGAACCGCAACCCGGTAGAAGGATATGACGTCACCGGTGATTCCTATGACAACACCGGTGCCTTGGGTGCTAATACGTGGCGGCACGTAGCCTTTGTGGAACAAAACAATGACCGCATTGAGATGGCGCGCGAAGAGGGAAAACAGCTTATTTCTCTGGGCATGCCCACCATCGGTGGAAAGCCGGACGAGGTCGATACCACTCCGCCGGATACGGATACGTTCCGGTGGTTGATGTCCTCGGATGTCTGCAAGCACTGCACGCATGCAGGGTGTTTGGACGTGTGCCCCACGGGCGCGCTCTTCCGCACCGAGTTTGGCACCGTGGTTGTCCAAGATGATGTGTGCAATGGCTGCGGAACCTGCGTGGCGGGGTGCCCCTTTGGCGTCATCGAACGCCGCGATGATGGTGGGGTGTCGCTGAAATACGATAAGACCGCGACCGTGGATTATCAGGATAATTCACACGCCGACATTAATGTGCTGAAAAAGCTCAAGCAGCTCAAGCAGCGCAAGCCCCAAGGCGCGGATCACACGCCGGGCGAGGCGATGCCGATTAAGAATGTGGGCGTCGCTCAGAAGTGCACCATGTGCTATGACCGCCTGAAACAGGGCGAGCAGCCGGCGTGCTCCAAGACGTGCCCCACCGATTCCATCCAATTCGGTACCTATGAGGACATGCTGGCCGCGGCGAGGGATCGCGTGCGCGCCCTGCACGAACAGGGCATAACGGAGGCGCGGCTCTATGGCGCCAATGATAACGATGGCGTGGGCGGAACCGGCTCTATCTTCTTATTGCTGGATTCGCCAGAGGTCTATGGCCTGCCGCCGGACCCGCGCGTGCCCACCGCGGATTTGCCGAGTATGTATAAGACCGCGGCCAAGGCCATCGGCGGGATGGCGCTGGCCGTGGCGGGTTCCTTTTTGATTGGAGGGCGCAAATGAGCGGTTTTGATGAGTACCGGCCACCGCAGCCGGAGCGGCCGAACCGCTACCGCAACTTCGATGGGCCGAAGCGCAAGAAGAAGCGCAAGCGCCCGGGTGCGGGTGCGCAGGATGGCTTCAAAGAGGAGCGGATGGCCGAAGACTTCGAGTTTTCTTCCTATTACGGCCGGCCGGTAGTCAAGGCCCCGCCGTGGGAGTGGCCCATCGGTGGGTATTTCTTCTTGGGCGGCATTGCCGGCGGTTCGGGCCTTCTCGCCACCGGTGCACAGGCCGCAGGCAACGCACCTTTGCGCCGGACCACGCGGGTCGCGGCCTTTGGCGCGGCGGCCGCCGGTTCGGTCTTTTTGATTTTGGATCTGGGCCGGCCGGAGCGTGCGTTGAATATGTTCCGCGTCTTCAAGGTGACCTCGCCGATGTCGCTCGGATCCTGGCTGCTCGCGGGCTTTTCCACCGCGGCGGCGATTCCGGCTGTGGTAGAGGTTGATAACGCGACCAAGCGGAAGCTGCCGCTGCCGAAGTGGCTGCGCGCGAGCCTGGGCAAGGCCGCAACTCCGGCCGGGGTGATAACCGGCCTGCTCGGTGGCCCGCTAGCCGGATATACGGCGGTATTGCTGTCCAATACGTCCAACCCGGTGTGGAATGACATGAAGCGGCACCTGCCCTATGTCTTTGTATCCTCTGCCTCGGCAGCGGCCTCTGGCTTGGCCATGGTCACCACCCCGGTGAAATACGCCGGTCCCGCCCGCGCCTTGGGCATGGCGGCCGCGGCCAGCGATATCGCGGCGACGAAGGTGCTAGAACACAATATGGAGCAGGAGCCGCGCGAGGAATTGCATCGCGGCACGCCGGGAAAGCTCATGCGCGCCTCGGAGTACTTGATTACCGCTGGCGGTGTGGGCAGCGCGGTGGCAGCAGCGACGAAGTCCCGCGCCGTATCCGTGGCTTCGGGCCTGGCCTTGATGGCCGGATCCGCGTGCACGCGCTTTGGCGTGCTCAACGCGGGCTTGGCGGCGGTCAAGAACCCGGCCACCACGATGGGTCCGCAGAAGCGCCGCGCGGAGCGGCGCCGGCGCGAGCAGGGGCTTGCCACCGACGTACTCAGCGCAGGCTAGCGAGGACTGGCCAGGCTTAGTCGAGGTTGGCGAAGGAATCGGCGAGTTCTTCACCGATCTCCTGCATGCGCGATTGCTCGGCCTCTAAGGACTCGGAATCGCGGTGGAGGTAATAATTGACGGCCGCGTCATGGACCGTGGTCACGCAGGTGGTCGAGATGGCATCCTCAACCTCCCAGGCCGAGCAATAAAAATGCCGGTCCGCGGCGGTGAAATCGAATGGCTTGTACTCATTTCCCGCACGGCCTTGGGCGGCATTTTGCTTATCGATGTCCTCATTGACCAGCTGCAAGTAGCGCTCCGCCGCCGCATCAGGGTCATCGGGGCATACGGCCTCATTATCGGACTCGTATTTCGTGCCCAGCACGCTAACCTTCTCCGGCGAATCGCCGCCGTAGAGCACGGAGAAGGAGTCATCCTCATCGCTGGTGGAATCGGGATCCTGGTTAGCGCCTATGAGGGTGTCTGGCAGGGAAGTGCGCAGTTCCGATAATTCGATGGGCGAGCAGCTGCGGTTGGTGGTCTCGTCGGCGCAGGCGACAAGGCCCGCGCCGAGGGCGAGGGTGGCAAGGGGAAGGCTAAAAATGCGGTGATTCATCTTAGGAAATGGTGATGTAGGCATCGTTAGAAAGCGGCTTAGTGCGACCAATGACCGGGTAGCCCGGGACCTCGCCGATGATGAGGAGGCCGCCGGAGGTTTGGGCATCGGCAAGCAGCACTAGCTCTTCCTCCGAGAGGGAGGAGGGCTGCAGGTGTGGACGCACCCAATCCAGGTTGCGGCGCGAGCCGCCCGGGATGAAGCCCTCCGCGAGGGCGTCGGTGGCACCGTCCACAGTGGGCACGGCGGAAAAGTCCAGCTCGGCCGACGCCCCGGAGGCGCGGCACATCTTGTACAGGTGGCCGAGTAGCCCGAAGCCGGTGACATCGGTGGCCGCGCGCGCACCGGCGGCGACTGCATCCTGGGCGGCCTGGCGGTTGAGCGCGGTCATGGAATCGATGGCGGCCTGGGATACCTCGCCGGTGGCCTTGTGCTTATTATTCAAAATGCCCACGCCGATGGGCTTGGTCAGCGTAATGGGCAACCCGGCCTCAGCGGCATCGTTGCGCATGAGCTTAGCGGGATCGACGATGCCCGTCGCGGCCATGCCGTATAAGGGCTCCGGGGCGGTAATGGAGTGGCCGCCGGTAATGGAAATGCCTGCCTCAGTGGCCTTATCCATGCCGCCGCGCAGCACCTCGCGTAGGACGTCTAGGCCGAGCTTCTCATTGGGCCAGCCCACGAGGTTGATGGCGGTAATGGGGGTGCCACCCATGGCGTAGACATCAGATAGCGCATTGGCCGCGGCGATCTGGCCCCAGGTATAGGGATCATTGACCATGGGGGTGAAAAAGTCCGCGGTAGAAATCACGGCGACGCCGTTGTCGATCTTGACCGCTGCGGCATCATCGCCATCGTCGAGGCCGACCAAGACATTAGTATCGGCCTTGCCGATGAGCCCTTCTACCGCCGATTCCAATTCCCCGGCGGGAATCTTGCAGGCGCAGCCGCCACCGGCGGCGAAAGAGGTTAGATTAATCTGCTCCGTCATGGTGGTCATTTTACCCGCCGGAAAGTGGTGGGGGCGGCGGCGGTGGGCCGCGCGCGGGATCTGTAAAGTAGCCAGGCGGAGGCGTACGTGTCCTGGTGGGCGCCCCGGTCTTCAAAACCGGTGAGGCCGAGCATCTCGGTCTGGCAGGTTCGATTCCTGTCCGTCTCCGCCAAAAGCGCGCAAGGAGGAAAACGAGTGCCGAGCCATAACGCTGGTCGCCCCGCGAATAATGCCCGTGAGCCCCGCCGGAATTTACCCCGCATGGATGAGCTCTTGCGGCTCCCCGCGGTAGAAAGCGCGCGGGAGATACTCGCCGAACACGCCATCCGCGCCACGATTCAAGGCGTGCTCTCCGCCGCCCGCCGCGGGGAGGTGCCCGTTGCCGGCGTGGAGGAAGAAATAGCGCTAAGGCTGGCAGACCACAGCACCCATTCTTTGCAGCCGGTCATCAACGCAACCGGCGTGATCATCCATACGAACTTGGGCCGCGCCCCGTTGCCTGCGGCCGCGATCGACGCGCTGCAGGACGCTGCCGGATATACCGACGTGGAAATGGACCTAGACACCGGGCGGCGCTCGTCTCAGCGCGGTGCCGGTGCCACCCAGGCGCTGTTGGCGGCGTGCCCTGGCGCGGAGGACGCGCTGGTGGTCAATAACGGTGCGGCGGCCTTATTACTGGCCACGGCCGCGCTGGCGCCGGGCAAGGAGGTCATCATCTCGCGCGGCGAGCTGATAGAAATCGGCGCGGGGTTCCGCCTGCCGGAACTTATTGAATCCACCGCGACCCGCCTGCGCGAGGTGGGTGCGACCAACCGGACGCACCTGCACGATTATGAAGGCGCGCTGGGGGAGGAGACTGGTGCGATTTTGAAGGTGCACCCGTCCAATTTTCGGATTGAGGGGTTTAGCTCGTCGGTGGGCGTGGGCGAGCTGGCGCAGCTGGCGAAGAAGCAGGGTACACACCTCATCGTGGATCTCGGCTCGGGCATGCTCACCCACGATCCGGTGCTGCCAGACGAGCCCGATATTCACGCGCAGCTGAAGGCCGGGGCGGATATCGTCATCGCTTCTGGCGATAAGCTTTTGGGTGGGCCGCAGGCCGGGATCCTGTTGGGCACTAAGGACGCGATTGCGGCGGTGAAAAAGCACCCGTTGGCGCGGGCGGTGCGCATAGATAAGCTGCGGCTTAACGCCTTGGAGGCCGCGATCACAACGCCCGCCAATGCGGTGCAGCAGGCGCTCCACCTTGATCCGGCGCGCCACCGCGAGCGCACCGAGGCCATCGCCGCGGCGGTGGGCGGCGAGGTTGTTGACCACGCTGGCCGCGTGGGCGGGGGAGGAGCCCCCGAGTACCCGTTGCCCGGCGTCGCGGTATCCCTGCCGGAGGAACTTGCGCCGAAGCTGCGTCGGCACACCCCGCCGGTGGTGGCGCGCCAGCACCAAGGCCGCTGTCTCATTGACGTGCGCTGCGTGCCTGAGGCCCAGGACGAGGTGCTCATCGCGGCTATCCGGGCGGTGATGTAGGTGTACGTCATCGCGACCGCCGGCCACGTCGATCACGGCAAGTCCAGCCTGGTGCGCGCCTTAACGGACATGGATCCGGATAGGTGGGCCGAGGAAAAGCGCCGCGGGCTGACCATTGACTTAGGCTTTGTGTGGACGTCGCTGCCTTCCGGTGCGGACGTGGCCTTTGTCGATGTCCCCGGCCACGAAAAGTTCTTTGGCAATATGCTCGCCGGGGTGGGGCCTGCCTCCGTGGTGCTCTTCGTGGTTGCCGCGGACGAGGGCTGGCAGGCCCAATCCACCGACCACCGCGAGGCGCTGCACGCGCTGGGCATCGAGCACGGCATTATCGCCCTGACCCGCAGCGACCGCGCCGATGAAAAGCGCCGCGCGGAGGTCACCGCCCAGGTGCGCACGCAGTTTTCTGCCACGCCGCTTGCCGATGCCCCCATTATCCCCGTCTCCTCCCACACCGGCGAGGGCCTGGCGGATCTTGGCGGGGCGCTCGATGACTTGGTGGCCCGCGTGCCCGCACCCGACACAGACGCCCCGGTGCGCCTGTGGATCGACCGCGCCTTTAGCGTCAAGGGCGCGGGAACCGTGGTGACCGGGACGCTGAGTGCTGGCACGCTGCGCACCGGCGATGCCCTGGTGCTCTCCACCGCGGCAGGGGACAAGCGCGTGGAGATCCGTGGCCTGCACAGCGAAAATACCGCGCAGGAATCCTTGGGCCCCGTCACCCGCGCCGCGGTCAACCTGCGCGGGGTCGATGCCGCCGATATCCACCGCGGTGACCTGCTGCTGAGCCCCGATGCGTGGCGCGGCGTCGATACCGTGGACGTCCACCGCACTTTTGGCACCGCGCTTGATGAACTGCCCGATAACCTCGTGGTCCACTGCGGTACCGCCGGGATAGAAGCGCACCTGCGGCCGCTGTCAGCGGGCTTTGCCCGCCTGCGCCTATCGCGCGCTCTGCCGCTGGTCATCCTGGACCGCCTAGTGATCCGCAGCCCCGGCGGCCGCCATGTCAGCGCCGGCGTAGAGGTCATCGACGTGCGCCCGCCGGAGCTCGACCGCCGCGGTGCCGCCCGCAAGCGGGCTAACGCACTGGCTGAGCTAAGCTCCTTTCGCAATCCTTTCTCCTACCTGAAGCGCGTGGGCTATGCCCGGCGCGCGGACCTGGCACTCGATGGTTATGACACCGACGCTACGCCGACGGGCATCATTAACTTCCACCAGTGGTGGATTGCCGCCAGCCAGGTAACGCGCTGGAAAGAAGCTCTGACTACCGCGCTGCAGGAACACGCTGCGGCTAATCCGCTCGCACCCGGCATGCCGCGCAAGGCGGCACTCGATGCCTTGGATCTCAAGGAAGAAGGGCTGCTGCGCCTAGCAGTAGCCGCCGCGCACGCGGAGGAATCCGAAGGGCTTATCCGCCTGCCCGGCCACAGCGTGGATCTCGGCGCCGCCGAGCCCGCCGTGACTGAGCTGGAGCGCAGGTTAAATAAAGATCCCTTCGCGGCACCAGAGGCGCACGAACTTAAAGAGCTGGGGCTGAGCGAAAAAGAACTGGCCGCCGCCGAGCGCGCCGGGCGCCTGCTACGCCTGAAAGACGGCATCATCCTCTTACCAGGCGCGCCGGGCAAAGCGCGGGAGCTCCTAGTAGAACTCGAGCAGCCCTTCACCCTGTCCGCCGCGCGGCAAGCGCTGGGGACCACCCGCCGGGTGGCCATCCCGCTGCTGGAATATCTCGATGCCCACGGCATTACCCGCCGCGGCGAGGGCGGCAAGCGCACCTTGCGCTAAGCAGAGGCGGCCGACTTATTTGCGATGGTTTCCGCCGCGCGGGCGGGACTGCTCGCGCGCCACGCGCCGGGCACGCACGCGGGCGGACTCGGAAGAAAAGCGGCCCGGTTCCTCCGCGACGGGAAGCGCGCGCCAGCTCAGGTTCTGTGCGCCCGGCATGGACGAGACCAAGTCGGCCAAGCCGCTGCTAGCAGGCGGTGCCGCCGCCTGGTCCTTCTCGTGGGCACGAGGCGTGGGTGGGGTAGTAGGCACTTCTTTTTCTGTGCCTTCTTTTCCGTTCTTGGCGCCGCTCTCCTGGGCAGCGTCGTTCTCCGGGGCAGCGCTGGGCGTCGCGGGCGAGGCTTCGGCAGAACCAGTGACCGCTGTGGCTGCGTCGGTGTTGGGGCTGACCGGGCGCCGGGAGCCGGTGGGAAGATCGCCGGCAATGTCGCTGGACTCCAGCGCGAACTCCCATTCCTCGGGCGGGGCTGGGGTGGCAGGACGGGAAGTGGTGGCATTAGGCAGCGCGGTGCGGCCGGACGGCACGCGCAGGGGCGGTACCGCAGGGGAGAATAATTCGGCTTCTGTGGCATCCGCTACCGGGATATCCACCGCGATCATCCCGCCGCCGCTATAGGCACGGGCGGCCACCGTGGCACCGGAAACTTGTGCCGCCGCATACGCGGCGCGCAGGCCCGGCAGCTGGCTCAACGTGCCGCACGGGCCGAGCACAGTATCGCCGCAGGAGGCCACGACGGCATCATCGATGACCTTGAGCGTGACAAAGAACTGCTGCGTTTCAAGGTGAGATAGCTGCGAATCAGTCAGATCGCCCGCCGCAGTGTCAACCACTGCACCGTGGCCACCGGCGAGCAGCGCCGATTCGGCAGGCTGGTCATTGACCGGCACCATCCACGGCCACAGCCCGAGGGAGACGGCAACCTCGAGTTCGCCGTCAACGATGCCGACCGTGGCCACCGTCTGCGGAGTGGCCTGAGAGGCCTTCAACCGGTGCAAGTCCGGGTATTCGGCTGCCTCAACTTCATCGAGAAAACCGATGAAGCCAAACTCAGAACGCACCCGCCAGCCGTTGGAGTAGGTATCGGGCTCTAAGGAGACATCGATAAGCGCGGGCTCACCACCCACACCAGGGATGCTGAGCGCCGTGCCGGCGATGACGTGATCCAAGATCACGACGTGTTCCACACCGAAGTAGCTGGTAGGAAGCGGATAAGCCATCATGGGTATAAACGTCACCTCGAAGGTTAAATGCTGGCATGAAGGGTGCTATTTATTTTACGCATGTGGGGGTAATGGCATCCTCATCCGGTAATTTTCGCGAGATTTGGTTAATGTATAGGCACCTCTCGGTTGTTGATT
Source organism: Corynebacterium sp. KPL2850 (assembly GCF_040225855.1). Taxonomy (NCBI): domain Bacteria; kingdom Bacillati; phylum Actinomycetota; class Actinomycetes; order Mycobacteriales; family Corynebacteriaceae; genus Corynebacterium; species Corynebacterium sp. KPL2850. The sequence goes on along the minus strand of NZ_JBEHFV010000005.1, from coordinate 39,067 downwards.
TTTGAATAAACGAATAGGAGCAGGTGCTATCTCTTCTACATCCACACCTCAGCCCGGAACCAACCCGGATGATGGGGTGAATAACACCGCAGAAAGCCGCAAGCGCGTGCGCGGAGCCAAGCGTATCCTCCGGGAAATTACGTACCCGCACAATATCCATCCGGCCCTCGTTCCAGGCGTATCTGTTGAAGATCAAAAGATTAAATATGGCGTGGATAAAACCATCCTGAGCGTCGTGGGTGGGCTCATCGTCGCCTTCGTGCTGTGGGGAGTCCTTGCTCCAGAGCAGGTGTTTGATTCTTCTTCCGCTGCCCTGGATTGGGTCATGCGTAACCTCGGATGGATCTTTACTGCGCTGGCAACATGCTTGATGTTTTTGCTGCTCATCTTGGCGTTTTCAAAGTACGGCAAGATTCCGCTCGGCGTCGATGGGGAAAAGCCAGAGTTCTCCACTCTTAGCTGGGCGGCCATGCTATTTGGCGCGGGCATCGGCATCGGCATCATTTTCTTCGGACCTTTTGAGCCCCTGAGCTACTATCTTTCACCGCGGCCAGGCGCCTATGAAGCCGCAAGTGATGACGCTGTCATGGGTGCTATGGCCCAAGCCGCCATGCACTGGGGGATTAATGCTTGGGCTATCTACGCCATCGTCGGGCTCTGCGTAGCGTACGTCTCCTTCCGCCGTGGTCGTGTACCGCTGATGAGCTCCATCTTAATGCCGCTTTTTGGCAATCGATCTACGGATTCCGCACCGGCGCGAATCATTGATGGCTTAGCGATTATCGCAACGCTCTTTGGCACTGCAGCCACTCTGGGTATCGGCGCCCTGCAAATTGGCCGCGGAGTGGAGATCGTCAGCGGATGGTCCACCGCCGGAAATACCGCGGCGCTCATTATCATCGTTGTGCTTTCTATCGGCACCATCTTTTCCGCCGTATCCGGTGTGGCGAAGGGAATTCGGTGGCTTTCCAATATCAATCTGGTATTGGCATTGGCACTCGCCCTCTTTTTCTTTGTCATCGGCCCCACAGCCTTCCTAGCGAATATGCTGCCCGCCGTCATCGTCGAATACCTCGGTGAAATGCCCAATATGCTCTCCGCGAACATGGGCCAGAGCGAAGACATGGTGTCCTTTTTGTCGTCTTGGACTACTTTTTACTGGGCATGGTGGGTGTCATGGTCACCATTCGTTGGCGTATTCGTGGCCAAAATTTCCCGCGGGCGCACCATCCGGCAATTTGTTCTCGGCGTGTTATTAATTCCATCTGCCATCATTGTCTGTGCCTTCACCATCTTGGGCGGTACCACCATTTGGCTGCAGCGCCGCGATGGCGATATTGCCCCAGACGGCACTATCGATTCCATGCCTGCAGCAGAAGATATGTTCTTTACCGTTTTGGATCACTTTCCCGGATCAGAATGGATGGCTCCGATTGTCATCCTCATGCTCGTGGTATTTTTCATCACCACGGCCGACTCTGCGTCCATCGTCAATTCCCAACTGACACAGCGCGGCAATCCCCAGCCGAAGCCTCTGGTAACGATTTTCTGGGTTATTTGCATGGCCGGCATTGCCGTTGTGATCCTATTAGCTGGCGGCAAAAATGCGCTGCAAGGCTTGCAAAACTTGATCACCGTCACGGCCCTGCCGTTCGCCGTCATTATCGTGCTCATGTGCATTGCCCTCGTACGGGAATTGCGACATGATCCTGCAGCGATCCGCGATTATTATGCGGAAGAAGCTGTCTCTAATGCCGTTATCCACGGTGTGCGCGAATACGGTGACAACTTTGCCCTTACTGTCGAACCCACCGATGATGATTCTGATTATGCTACCGGTGGCAAGTTTAACTCCACTGCCGCGGAGGTCACCGAGTGGTACGCGCGCACCGATGAGGAAGGCCATGCCATCGGATATGACTACGAAGCCGGCCGCTACGTGGATGATGATCCTTCGGTGGCCGATGGTGAGTTCGTATCTGGCTCCGCCGAAGACGATACGCAGACCCCGCCAGCTCATTAAGGCTTGATAATTATTGTCAGGTACAGTCACAGACTATGACCTTGTCCACGTTCGCCTTCGCCTTCGGCCTGGTCCTGCTGTCAGGCCTGTCCACCTCCATCGGCGGAGCGCTGGCTGTGGGAAAGCGCCAGCCAGGGCCCGCATTTATGGCTGCGGCCCTGGGCCTTTCGGCGGGTGTGATGCTTTATGTCTCCTTCATGGAAATCCTGCCGGAGGGCACAGAGCAGCTTAGCGATGCCCTCGGAAGCGAGAAATCCGGTACCTGGGCCGCGGTAGGCGCCTTCTTCGCCGGTATTGCGGTCATCGCGATTATTGACCGAATGGTGCCAGAAGAAATCAACCCGCACGAACCGGGCACGACCGAAGAAGATGCCCGGCGCGGCAGGTTGATGAAGACGGGCGTATTTACTGCGGTAGCGCTGGGCCTGCACAATTTTCCGGAGGGCTTTGCCACCTTCTTATCAGGCCTGGAGTCTAAGGAGATTGCGGTGCCGGTGGCCGTGGCGATTGCCATCCACAATATCCCGGAAGGCATCGCCGTCGCGGTGCCACTGCGGGAGGCGACCGGCTCGCGCAAGAAGGGCTTCTGGTGGGCCACTCTTTCAGGGCTGGCTGAACCGCTGGGCGCGCTCATCGGATTTGGCCTGCTCATGCCGGTATTGGGTCCGGCCACCATGGGCATTAGCTTTGCCGCCGTGGCAGGAATCATGGTGTTTATTTCCCTCGATGAGCTGCTTCCCACCGCGGAAGAAACCGGCGAGCACCACTACGCCATCTACGGCCTTATCGCCGGCATGGCCATTATGGCAGTATCGCTCATGCTGTTTATGTAATTTAGTGTTGCGCTTCTGAGGTGGCAGACGGCGAGCCGGTTGAGGCTTTGACGGCCATGACGATGCTGGCGATGACGAGGCCGAGGATGAGCCCGCACACCATGGACAGGCCGGTTTCGGCCAGCCAGCTCAGCGCGCCATTGTGGATGTGTTCAGTGGCGGCCTCGATAAACCCATGTGGCTGGTCTACTCCGAATTCATGCAGGCCTGTGGTGACGATATGCCCGCCTACCCACAGCATGGCGGCGGTGCCGATGATGCCGATGATATCCAGCACGATGGGCATGCCCTTGACCAAGGCATTGCCTAGCAGGGAATTGCCATCGCGGCGCCGGGCTAAGGCCAGGCCGATGTCATCCATCTTGACCAGCAATCCCACGGCGCCGTAGACGCCCAAGGTCAAGATGACGCCGACGGCGATGAGCGCGCCAAGGCGCAGCCAGAAGGGCTGATCGATGACCTCATTTAAGGAAATCACCATGATCTCAGCAGACAGGATGAGATCGGTGGTGATGGCGGATTTCACCAGGCTATCTTCGGCCTCGGGGCCCTTGTGCTGGACGGTATCGGTGGCATCGCTTGGGCTGGAGTGGAAGAAGGAGAGGATCTTTTCCGCGCCTTCGAAGCACAAATAGGTACCGCCACACATCAAGATGGGCGTGAGCGCCCACGGCGCGATCCAAGACAGGATCATCGCAATCGGCAGGATGATGACGAGCTTGTTGATAAGCGAGCCCTTGGTGATGCGCCAGATCATCGGCAGCTCGCGCTGCGGTTTGATGCCCTCGACGTATTGCGGGGTTACTGCGGCATCATCGACGACGACGCCGAGGGCCTTCATGGATGTCTTGCCGCCTAAGGCGGCCACATCGTCGACGCTGGAGGCGGCGGCGCGGGCAATTAAGGCGACATCGTCAAGCAGGGCAAAAAGGCCACCGGCCATGGCTTATCCTTCGGGGGCTAAAGTTATGTTGTCTGACCAAGACAAGTCTATGCCGTGGTGGGCAAGCCAGGCCATCGCATCGTCGCCGTGGCGGGTAATTCCCTCGACCGCGTTCAGGGTGGTGTCGATGGCGAGCTCGGCGTCCTCGGCGGAAATGAGGTCGGCAGACGTCGCCGCGGAGAGCTCGTCGATGTCGAGGACGGTGATGGGCTCGCCGGTGGTGGTCACCAGATCAACGTAGAGATCGCGGGTGGTCCATTCGTTGCCCTGGCGCTGGATTTCTGCGACGTCGATATAAAAGTCCTGCTCTACCTCAATGCCGGTGCGGAAGTGAAAAATATTTGCGCGCAGGTTGAGGCTTGGCAGCAGCCAGGATTCGAGGTAGCCAAAACGCGGGTGATCGGCGCCGCGCGCCATGTACAGGCCGAACTCGGTTTCAGTGTAGGTATCGACTTGGCGCAGGTAGCCCTTGGGATCGGTATTGGTGAAGTCCGCAGTATTAAAAGTCTCCCGCTTGACTGGGTGGAGATCAACGGCCATTACTTCACCTCTAGGAAGGCGGCGGTGGGGGCGAAATCGCATCGCGCCTCGGTGGTATTAACGGAACCGGAGAGCAGCGCAACGACCAGGCCCTTGCCGGTGTGGGCCGTGCCAGACAGCGTCGTGGGCCCATCCTGGTTGATGCCGTTATTGTGCAGCGGGGTAATGCCGCTTTGCAGGGTATTGATATTAAACCACTGCACGTTCATTCCTCCTTGGTCTGGTGCTGCCGGTGGGGTGCCCAAGGCGGTAAAGAGGAAGGCGGTCTCGCCCTCGCCGGCGCCGGGGGCGGGAATTTCCGTAGGGCCAGGTACCGCGATGGCAGAGCCGGTGGCGGCGTTGGTGCCGCCGATGCAGTGCGCGGAGACGGTAGGCCAATAAAATTGCCGGAAGTGCGGGTTATCGCCCTGCGGCATCGGAACGCCGCCATCTCCATCGCCGGTGCCAGCAAAGAAGTCCAAGGCAGACAAGATCGCATTGCGGGCGTCTTCAGGGATCCACGGCTGCGCGGCAAAGGCGCGCACGCGGTCCTGGGTCTCCGGGGTGGGGCGGCCGAGCTCATCTAAGGGGCTGGCGGGCATGTGCTGCTGTGCCAGTGAGGAGAGGTCCGGGGCGAAGGCCTGCGCGGGCGCAACCAGGGGAGAGGCAAGGCCAATAAGCGCGGCGGTGGCAGCGGCGATGTAGCCGGTGCGCCCGCTTAGGCGCCAAGAAGTGTGGGCGTGGCTCACGGTATCAGGTCCTTATTGTCTCGCAGGGAAAGAAGTATAACCTCATCGGTCACAGCAGTAACAGTAATAACTCTAGTAACGATAGTGATCCGCTGGGAAGTGTCAAGTACTAGGTCGTTTCAGGCACGCGAGACGTTACGGGGTGGCATAGGTCGCGTCCTGGCTCCCCAATGCTGCACTATGCCCTGTTAGGGGGTATCGTAGGACGTCGTTCAAGAACATTTCTCGCGCACCAGCGCTTGTAGATCCTCCGAAGGAGAACCCAACTAGTGAGTAATACCGAGTTCCGTAATGTTGCCATTGTCGCGCACGTTGACCATGGCAAGACCACGTTGGTCAACGGCATGCTGGAGCAGTCCGGTGCCTTTGGCGAACACGGTGAGCACACGGACCGCGTCATGGACTCCAACGATCAGGAGCGCGAGCGCGGCATTACCATTTTGGCCAAGAACACGGCCATCCGCCGCCAGGGTCTGGGCAAAGACGGCGCAGACCTCATCATTAACGTCATCGACACCCCGGGCCACGCCGACTTCGGCGGCGAGGTCGAGCGCGGCATTTCCATGGTGGACGGCGTCGTGCTGCTTGTCGATGCCTCTGAGGGTCCCCTCCCACAGACCCGCTTCGTCCTGACCAAGGCGCTAGAGGCCAAGCTGCCGGTCATCGTTTGCGTGAACAAGACCGACCGCCCCGATGCCCGCATCGACGAGGTTGTCACCGAGTCCCAGGACCTGCTGCTGGAAATCGCCGCTGGCCTCGAGGATGAGGAAGCCGCAGCCGCCGCTGAAGAGCTGCTCGATCTCCCCGTTCTGTATGCCTCCGGTCGCGCCGGCGTTGCCTCCACCGAGAACCCGGGCGATGGCAACGTCCCCGATAGCAAGGACCTGCAGGCGCTTTTCGATGTCATCTACAACGTCTTGCCCGAGCCTTCCGCTACCGTCGATGCCCCGCTGCAAGCGCACGTGACCAACCTTGACGCCTCCGACTTCCTTGGCCGTATCGCGCTGCTGCGCATCTACGCCGGCCGCATCAAGAAGGGTCAGCAAGTGGCCTGGATTCACTACGATGATGAGGGCAACCAGCACACCAAGACCGTCAAGGTCGCTGAGCTGCTGCGCACCGTCGGCTTCGAGCGTCAGCCTGCCGAAGAGGCCATCGCCGGTGACATCGTCGCCATCTCTGGTATTTCCGATGTCATGATTGGTGATACCATCGCCGATCCAGAAAACCCCGAGGCCCTGCCGCGCATCACCGTTGACGAGCCAGCCATCTCCATGACCATCGGTGTGAACACCTCGCCGATGGCAGGCCGCGGCGGCGGCACCAAGCTGACCGCCCGCATGGTCAAGGCCCGCTTGGAGCAGGAGCTTATCGGTAACGTCTCCCTGCGCGTGCTGCCCACCGAGCGCCCCGATACCTGGGAGGTTCAGGGCCGCGGCGAGATGGCTCTCTCCGTGCTCATCGAGTCCATGCGCCGCGAGGGCTTCGAGCTGACCATCGGTAAGCCGCAGGTTGTGACCCAGCAGATCGATGGAAAGACCTACGAGCCTTATGAGATCCTCACCATCGACTCCCCGTCGGAGCACCAGGGTGCCATCACCCAGCTGCTGGCCTCCCGCAAGGGCCAGATGCAGTCCATGGACGTGCGCGAAGGCGACTGGGTACGCATGATCTTCCGCGTTCCCGCCCGTGGCCTCATCGGTTTCCGCACCCAGTTCATGACCGAAACCCGCGGTGCCGGCATCGCCAACTCCATCTCCGATGGCCTCGATCTGTGGGCCGGCGAGATCAAGTCCCGCGCCACTGGCTCCCTCGTGGCTGACCGCACCGGCCAGATCACCCAGTACGCACTGATGCAGCTGGCTGACCGCGGCAACTTCTTCGTCGAGCCAGGCGCCGAGGCCTACGAAGGCATGGTGGTAGGTGCCAATAACCGCGATGAGGATATTGACATCAACATCACCAAGGAAAAGAAGCTGACCAATATGCGCTCTGCCACCGCAGACGCCACGGTCACTCTGGCCAAGGCCCACAAGCTCTCGCTGGAAGAGGCGCTGGAATTCTGTGGCAACGACGAGTGCGTCGAGGTCGCCCCAGACGTGCTGCGCGTGCGCAAGCTGGAGCTTTCCGCCACCGACCGCAAGCGCGCCGCTTCCCGCGCTAAGCAGATGAAGAAGTAATCTGCCGTCCTAAGTAGTGCCTGCGGTTGATACCGCAGCCGCCGCGATAATCGCCGTCGTCTCCTGCAGTATGGTTTTTACCGCAGAGGCGGCGGCATCGTCGTATTCCACCTGCTGCTTTAATTCTTTAATGCGGTTGCGCATCTCCCGGCGTTTCATCTCGGGCGCGTCCTCCTTGAGCAAGGGATAGGCGCCCCTAATTTCGCGGAGGATATCCAAGATGATGACGTCCTTGGCGCTAGGGGCTTCGGTGCCGTCAAGCACCGCAGCGAGCCTCTCGCGCACGCCATCTTCTAGCGCCGTATCCGTCATGATGTAACGATCGCCACCGAGCTGCCACCACGCGGAATCCTCAATTTCCAATTGGCCGCGGTCCCGAAAATCCTGGGCAATCTTCTCGCGCGGGGAGAACCACCGCGCCTGCAGCAGCGTTTTGACCGAGCCGGTCCGGTGCTCGTGCAGGCTATCCCACGCCCAGGCAAGCACTGGGTGCTCCGGCTTCTTATCCGTGGCGTGCACCTTATTCTTCGGCCCAATATATACCGCCTCGTGCAGGAGCAAATCGGTGAAAAGGCCGGCGCGCAGGGCGGTTTCATTATTGGATAGCACCTCCTTTTTACCGTTGTCCTTGGTAAGCAGGAGGAACATTTCTTGGCAGATAAGCATGGTGGGGAATCCCTTCAACAGTGATTTTGCTCGAGTTTAGCGCGCAGAATCTTCGTGTGGTGGGAAGAAGGTATTAAAGTAGTCCGCGATGAAAAATAGTCTCAAGGCCCGTGCACTTGCTGCCACTGCCGCCATCGGCCTCGCGTTTGTCAGCGGGTGCTCGGCCAATCCTGGCCCACCGCCGGTGGTAGAAGACTCGGACGACCAGGAATCTACCGCCCAGGAAACGGCATCAACGACGACCGCGACGGACGATGAGCCGCCGCGCGCGGAGGAAGAAAAGTCGCGGCCTACCATTTCCATCGGCGTCGATCCGCTGCGCGCCGGCCTTAACCCACACCTGGTGGCCAATAACTCCGAGCTCGTGGATCAAATCGCCGAGCTGGTCTTGCCGTCGACGTTCCACTGGGGACGCATGGATACAGACGTCCTAGAATCCGCCGCGGAGGTCACCGCGCCGGAGGGCGTAGCCCAGCGGGTGCGCTACGTCATCGCCACTCCCGCGCAGTGGTCCGATGGCACCCCGATTTCCGGGGCGGATTTCAACTACCTGTGGAAGAAGATGACCACCACCGCAGGCGTCAAGGACCCGGCGGGCTACCGCGCCATTTCCGCGGTGACTACCTCCGATGGCGGGCGCGTGGTCACGGTGGATTTTGCAGAGCGGGTTAAAGATTGGAAGCAGCTTTTCAACCAGCTGCTGCCCTCGCACCTGCTACAGAATTCCGATTTTGATTCGGCGCTGGCCAATGACATCCCAGCCTCCGCCGGCCGCTTCTCGGTCGATAGCGTGGACCGCAGCCGCGGGGTCATCACCCTCAACCGCAACGATCGTTTTTGGGGTGCCGACCCCGCCCACATCGACGTCGTCCAGCTGCGCGAGGTGCGCGATAGCACCCAGGCGCTGAATATGCTGCGCTCCGGCCAGATTGGGTTCGCGGACTTCACCCCGGATCAAACCTCGCAGGAGGCGCTTGGCTTGCTGGGGCACGTAAGCGACAAGACGGTTACCCGCCCGCGCCAACTGCGCTTGCACATGTCCACCGAGCAGGGTGCCCTGGAGGATGCGGCCGCGCGGCGCGGTCTGGCCTCGCTTATCGATACCGGGCAGGTCGCCCGGCTCGCCACCGGCCGCGCCTCTAACCTGAAGGCCGGGCATAACCCGGTTTCCGGCGAGGCGAACCTGACGGCCCTGCGCGAGCGCGCTAGCAAGAAGTCCATCCGCTTCGCCGTCGATCCGACCAGCCCCACGGCTTTGGCTGCGGCGAATACGCTTTACGATGTCCTCGAGGCCCACGGCATCCCCGCCGAGGTCACCACCGATAGGCTTACCACCATTACCTCTAAGCTGCTGCCGGAAGGCAAGGTGGATGCGGTCGTGACCTGGGAGGATATCACCCTAACTTCGCTGTCGGCCGCGAATATCTTCAACTGCGCCGAAGACGAACCGCTCGCAGGCGATCTCTCCGGGTTCTGCCCCGACAACGCCGCCGCAACGCGCATGGACATTCTGTCTGGAAAGATAAGCCCCTCCACCGCGCTGGGGCGAATCCGCGAGATCAACGCCCAGGACGTGTTATACGTCCCGCTCTTAGATGAAACGCGTGTGCACGCGCTGGGGGAGGGTATTGTAGGCCCCGGCCAAAGTATTGATGACTGGGATAAAGGTCTAGTCACAGCGCCGGTTTGGAGGATAGATGAGGACTAAGGACTTGGCGGGCTACCGCGTAGTTGCAGTGCACGCACACCCCGATGATGAAACACTTTTTACCGGCGGCACCCTCGCCACGCTCGCCGCGCGCGGGGCACAGGTCACGGTCATCACCCTCACCCTTGGCGAGGACGGCGAGGTCATCGGCGCGCCTTATCAAGGACTCGCCGAGTACGACCAGCTCGGTGGCTTCCGCGCCCGCGAATTGGACTGCGCCCTCACTGCCTTAGGCGTAGAAGGCATACAGCTGGGTGGATTCGGCCACTTCCACGATTCCGGCATGGTGGGATCGCCCTCTCACAATAACCCCCGTGCGCTGGTCAATCGCTTGGATGAGGCGGTAGATCTGCTCCGCGCGGAATTAGAGGTGCTCCAGCCGCACGCCATCTTGACCTATGGGCCGGATGGCGGCTACAACCACCCAGACCACGTGGCAGTGCATAGGGTGGCGGAGAAGGCGGCATCGGCAAGCACGCGCATCTGGTGGGCGATCTTTGACCGCGACGCCAATTACGCCGGCCTGGACACGCTCGATGCGCCCGCGGGCTGGCGCAAGCCCGATGCCGCGTACCTGGATAATTTCACCACCGCCGGCGCGGATCTGGCCTTCGCGCTTGACGATGCCGCCCTGCACGCCAAACGCGCCGCCATGCGCGCCCACGCCACCCAAATCTGGTTGGCCGATGGCACCACCACCGCCACCAACCCCGAGGCCGCCGTGGCCGCCGTCCACGACCCCGCCGCGGTGCCAGGGGCCTACTGCCTGTCCAATAGATTGCTCATGCCCTTGCTGCGTGCCGAATACTTCCAACTCGGCCGGGGCGAGCCCGCACGCGACCTCCTAGGGGATCTGTAATGCGCACTGATTTTAGCCGCGGCGAGCAGGTTACCGGGCTTATTTGGCTCTCCCTCGGCGCTCTGCTATCGCTGTTCCTAGAGGTCATTTACCTTACCGCCCGGATTCCGCTGGCTGATGGCGCGAGCATCGCGTTTCCCATCACCATCGTCATCGCCGCCGCCTTTAACGTGGTGCTAACCCGTACGGCGCGGCTGTGGAGTGATCGAACTTATATCGTGGCCATCCCGCTCATAGTGTGGGGCCTGGGATTTTTCGCGCTTATGCTGCTGGTTCCGATTACCGGTGATGTCATCGTGGGCAATAATATTCTCAGCTTGCTCCTGCTTTTGGCCGGAATCGGCGGCGGCGTTTGGCCTTTCCTAAAGCAGAAGTGACATACTATATTTCATCCCCAAACCCATGAAATCAGGAAGATTCAAGGATTCTCCATGACTTATACAATCGCTCAACCTTGCGTTGATGTAATGGACCGCGGCTGTGTTGAGGAATGCCCCGTCGATTGCATTTACGAAGGCAAGCGCATGCTCTACATCCACCCAGATGAGTGCGTGGACTGCGGCGCCTGCGAGCCCGCATGCCCGGTAGAGGCCATCTTCTACGAGGACGACGTACCCGATGAGTGGATCGATTACAACGATGCCAACGCAGCATTCTTCGATGACTTGGGCTCACCCGGTGGAGCGGCAGCCCTCGGCCCGCAAGATTTCGATGCGTCAATGGTAGCCGCGCTGCCCCCACAGAATCAGGAGTAAATCATGGCCCGCACACCGCTAGGACAATCGCTTCCGGATTTTCCCTGGAACTCGCTGGCTGGTGCCAAAAAGAAGGCCCAGGCGCACCCAGATGGAATCGTTGACCTTTCGGTGGGCAACCCCGTAGATCCGGTAGCCCCCGGCGTGCAGCTGGCACTATCCTCTGCCGCCGAGGCCCCCGGCTACCCGCAAACGCAGGGCACGCCCGAGCTGCGCGAAGCCATCGCCTCCGCCCTCCGCCGCCGCTACCGCATGGACGTGGACCGCGTCCTGCCCGTGGTAGGCACGAAGGAGGCCATCGCGTGGCTGCCCACCCTGTTGGGCATGCGCGGCGAGACCGTTGGCTTCCCCTCGGTGGCCTATCCCACCTACGAGGTCGGCGCCCTCCTCGCCGGGGCCACTCCGCTGCGCGCTGACGAGGACTTTCAAGCCGCCTCCCTGGTATTCATCAACTCCCCGTCCAACCCCACCGGCCGCGTCGCTGGGGTAGAGGAGCTGCGCCGCATCGTGGCCTGGGCCCGCTCGACGGGCGCCATCATCGCCTCCGACGAGTGCTATATGGGCTTGGGCTGGAACGATGACAACCCGCCGGTATCCATCCTGGATCCGCGCGTGACCGACGGCGATAATACCGGCCTAATCGCCATGCATTCGCTGTCCAAGTCCGCGAATATGGCCTCCTACCGCGCCGGATTCTTCGCCGGCGATAACGACCTCATCGCGGAGCTCTTGGAGCTGCGCAAGCACGCCGGACTCATCGTGCCAGGCCCGATTCAGGCGGCCATGGTTGCCGCGCTTGACGATGACCCCACCGAAGCCCTCCAGCGCCAGCGCTACGCCGCGCGCCGCGCCGAATTGATGCAGGCGCTCATCAAGGCGGGCTTTACCATCGACCACTCCGATGCCGGCCTGTATCTCTGGGCCACCCGCGGCGAAGACTGCCGCGAGACCATCGACTGGTTGGCTTCCCTGGGTATCCTCGCCGCACCTGGCGATTTTTACGGCCCCTCGGGCGCACAACACGTGCGCATTGGCTTAAACGGCACCGATGAGCGGGTGCGCGCCGCCGTCGAACGCCTCGCCAGTGCCTAACTCGCCTCGCGCCTTTCGCCCGCCCGCGCGGGAGGGGATTTCTCCCCGCAAGGTGGTCTTGCGCGATCGCGTTCCTTTAGAAGGCGAGTACTGGGCCGCCCGTGCCGGGGACTCACCCTTTCCGGAGGGAACCCTCCTTCCCGCGGGTGCAAGCCTCCCGCGGCCCATCCCCGCGTGGTATCACCCCTTCGTCCCGCCGGAGGATCCGATCCCCTTTGGATACACCGTCGTCCACGCGGATGACGACATCATTGTTGCCGATAAACCGCACTTTCTTCCCACCACCACGAATGGCCGCTTGCAGCGCGAAACCCTGCAAACCCGCCTGCGCGTGGACTTCGGCGAAGACGATATCGTGCCGCTTCACCGCCTCGACCGCCTCACCGCAGGCCTTGTCATCTGCTCGCGCAATCCCGCGACCCGCGCGGCCTACCAGCGCATCTTCCTGGAGGGAAGGGCGGTGAAGAGGTATAGGGGCATCGTCAAGCAGCCGCTTTTCTGCGATGAGGAAATCAGGCTGCCGATGCACAAGCCGCGGGGCAGCAGGCAGGTGCTCGTGGCTGATAATGGCACGCCGACCTCGACGTATGTGCGCGCTGCGGGGCGGGAGGTGACCATGTGGCCGCGGACGGGGCATACGCACCAGCTGCGGGTGCTACTGAACCATCTTGGGCGCCCGCTCATCGGCGATGACACCTATCCCACGCCGCGTCCGCTCAGCCTCTACGACTTCTCGCGCCCGCTTTCCTTGCTGCACGAAACTATATCTTTTATAGATCCTTTATCACATTCGGAGCGTCAGTTTTTCAGTTCGCGGGGATTAGGAACTACAATCAGGTAATTACTAACCTCCGGCAAGAAAGGCGGCCCATGGCAGACCTCAGCGTTGCGCGCTTTGCGTCCAATTTTGGGCAATTCCTTAAGTTCGGTCTTGTCGGCGGCTCGGGAACCGCGGTTAACCTCTTCGTGTATTTTCTCGCGCAGAAGTTGTTCGGCGCGGCGGATATCTTTGCCGAGGATCCCTTCATGAACCTCTTCGGTTCTGCATTCCACATCCGCTGGTACCACGTCTTTGCCACCATCTCCTTCCTCGTGGCCAATACCTGGAACTACCAGCTCAACCGCATGTGGACCTTCCGGACCGTGTCCAAGGTCTCTTGGATTCGCGGTTTCTTCCCGTTCCTTTTGGCGGGAATCGGGGCGTTTATCGTCAGTCAGGTCATCCTGACGCTGCTCATGAACCCCAACTCGCCCGTGGGGCTGCCAACCGATGTCTTCGATAACTCCACCGGATTGCGCACCAAGTCCTATTGGGCGCAGGCCATTTCCATCGTCGTGGCAATGCCCATCAACTTCATCATCAACAAGCTCTGGACGTTCCGCTCCAAGCCCAATAATCCAGTCGTCGTCGACGAGGTCGCGCCGGTTTAACTACCTTTCGTCGCTGGCCACGGCCCTGCCGTCCGCACGGCTCCAGCCGCCCCAGCCGCCCTTCGCACTCACCAGCGTGGGGCGCTGGGGTCTTTTTGTACCCGCCGGTGAGCGGCAAGGGCGGGGAGGGGCATCGTCAAGCAAGTGCGTGCGGGGCGCTCTTCCCTTCGCGCTCATGGGAAGGTGGACTTCGTGCGCAGCGCTCGCCCCCCGGTGGGCGGCAAGGGAGGCCTCGCCCTTCGCGCTCACCGCCAACGGTTGCCGGCGGCGGAACCTCCTCCCGATGAGCGGCAAGGGTGGGGAGGTCGGGAGCCGCTGACGCTAGCACCCCTTCGCGCTCACGGGGCGTAGCAAACGGAAACCACCCGCCGTCCGCGGTGAGCGCGAAGGGCGGGTGGTGGAGTGCGTATTGGAGGTGGAGTGAGCATTAGTCCTCGAGCTCGGTGTCGAGGCGGGACTGGTCGCGGCGGTTTTGCTTCCGTCGGAGTGCGGGCGAGATGAGGACGGACGTGATGGCACCTACGGTGGCGCCGATGAGGTAGGGGGCGGCGGCATCGGAAAGCGCGTAGGCGTGGTAGGCGATGCCGGCGAAGCAGAGGAACATCGGGATGAGGTAGAGGGCGGTCAAAGTCCAGTTGGAGCGGCCGGTGGGGGTGGCGATGTGCCTGCGCATCCAGGCGGCGCTGAGGGACGTGCCGGCGATGGAGGGGACGATGGCGAGGAAGGCGAGGAGGCTGAGGCGGCCGGGGAGGGACCAGGCGAGGATGGCGGCGACGATGAGCTCGAGGAAGGCGATTGGGGTCAGTGCGATGGCGGAGGCTTTGGTGAGGATGTCGCGCTCGAACTCGTCGGTGGAGGCGCGCTCGATCTGGTTGAGGGATATGTTGGCGATGGCGTTAATCATGTTGTTCAGCTCCAAAGATTTCTTCGACTGTTTTGCTTAGTTCGTGGCAGATGTCCAATGCGAGGTGCACGGACGGGGAGTAGTTGCCGCGTTCGATATTTGCGATAGTTTGCCGGGAGACGCCGACGCGCTCTGCTAGTTCGCCTTGCGACCATTCGCGCCAGCGCCGCCACTTGCGGACCATGTTGGGTTGTCCGGCCACATCATCACCTCTTTTGTCGTGTTTACATGACCGAATGTAAAGCAAACTTGACATTATGGCAAGGGTTAGACGCATAAATGCCAGCGCCAATACGGCTGGGTGGCGGATATAGGCAGCTGTGGCTTGCGGCCTTTGAGCAGGTCACGGGTGGCTTTGATAAGGAGAATGACTTGGTCAAGGTGGTGCGTGACGTCATCGGCAGTAAAGCGCAAAACCGTGTACCCGTGTGCGGTCGCGGCGTTCTGTTTGGAGCGGTCGGCCTGGAACGCGAGGCTGTGGCTGTGGTAGGTCCAGCCGTCGATTTCCACGATGAGCTTGCCCATCAATAGGTCGAACCGGTACCCACACACCAGGGCGTTGTGAACAGGGAAAATGCCTTCTGCGCGCAGCGCGCGGCTGACCTTTCGCTCCGGCGGGCTATCCGCGCCGATGGCGGAGAGTCGAATCGTCTCCTTCAGCGCCCGCGGTGTCCGGCCCATTCGCTTGCGGTCCCGCTCCAGCCGGCCGGGCCCCTTCTCGCCGCGATAAAACTCCTCCAGCAGCGGGCCGCATGCCCTGGCAATCTTCCGCGCGGCCCACAGAACCTGCACTACCGGAAGCCCCTTGACCAGGCTCGTTGCCTTGAGCCGGGAATGCGAGACGCGGAAATTCTTGCCGCGCAGCGTGCGCGGCCCCTCCGCTTCCAGCGGAAAGGTCAGCGGCCGGTCAAGGTGAATCTCCTGCGCGGTCTTCCCCGTAAAATGGATACGGCTCAGCCCATGCACCAGCGCCTTTGCCACCGCCAGCGGCGACCACTCGTCGGTATAAATTCCCCGGTGGACGCGGTACAGATTGCCCGCGCGCACCCGCCGCCGAATCGCGTCCTTGCCCAGCCCCTGCTCGCGCAACTGCGCGGTCGTCCATGCCCCCATGGCTTCAACCTAAAGAAGCGGCCGCCTTCCCGTCCAGGCGGCTTTCGCCAGCCTGTGGATAACCGGCCCATTTCGCGGTCCCACGCGCCATTCTCGTCGCTGCCCTGTGGATAACTCCCTCCACCCCTCCATGCCTCCCGCCATGCCACCCTTCGCGCTCACCGGCGGCCACTTGGGTGCGCTGGAGCGTCCCCTGGTGAGCGCGAAAGGCGAGTGTGGTCCCAGCCCACCCTTTGCGCTCACGCCCACGCTTTCCGATACCCATTTGCTCCTCCCCGTGACCGCGAGGGGCGGCCCCACACCCGTCGCGCTCACCGGGAGGTGAAAACGCAGCACCCCGCCCAGTGCGGGTGAGCGCGAAGGGCGGGGCGGGTGTCACAGATATGGCGCGAGGGCGAGGTGGGCAGTGAGGGCGGGGCGTCAGGTGCTGAGGGTTGAGCGGCAGGCTCGGTGAGCTGGATGTGAGGCGGTGTAGGGCGTGAGGGCCGGAGGCAGGGAGCGGCCGCTAGGTCAGAGGAAGCGTGGAGGTCGGGTTGATGCCGCGGGCCTTGGAATTGAGCACACCCGCGATGGCGAGCACCGCGAACATGGCGGCGGCGGAGAGGAGTTGGGTGCGGGCGGTGGCATCGGTAAGCATGAGCACCGCGATGGCCGCGAAGAGGGCGAGGGCGAACCAGGTGAGGTAGGGAAATGCCCACATGCGGATGGGGAGGGGGTGCAGGGCCTCGAGTTGGCGACGCAGGCGCAGCTGGCTGACGGCGATGAAGACCCACACGATGAGCAGGGAAGCGCCGGCGGCGTTGAGCATGAAGGTGAGCAACCAGCCGGTATCGGCGTAGTTGAGGACAACCATGAGCGCGGAAAGCGCGACGGATAGGGCGATGGCGGTGGTGGGAACGCCCTCGGTATTGGTGGCGGCGAAGATGCGCGGGGCCTCGCCGCGGGAGGCGAGCGAGTGCATCATGCGGGAGGAAGCGAAGATTTGCGCGTTGAAGGCGGATAGCAGCGCGAGGACGATGATGACCTCCATGATGCCGGCGGCACCGGGGATACCGGCGCGGTCGAGGACCATGGTAAAGGGCGATTCGGCGGCGGTGGAGGCGGCGTCCAGGCTGGAATAGGGAAGCAGGAACGTGATGACGAGGACGGAGCCCAGGTAGAACACGGAGATGCGCAGGATGGTGGAACGTACGGCGTTGACCAGGGACTTTTCGGGGTCCTCGGATTCGGCGGAGGCGATGGCGACGACCTCGATGCCGCCGAAGGCGAAGGCGACGGCGAGCAGGCCGGCGGCGACGCCGCCGAGGCCGTTGGGCATGAAGCCATCGGCAAGGAAGACGGATGTGCCCACGAAGGTGTGGCCGGGCAGGAGGCCGAAGATGAGGAGGACGCCGATGATGAGGAAGGCGATGATGACGACGACCTTGATGAGCGCGAACCAGTACTCGAATTCGCCGAAGGTGCGCACGCGCAGCAGGTTGACGAGGCCGAAGACGGCGACGCAGATGGCGGCGGGGATCCAGGGCGGGACGTCGAACCACGAGCCGATGAAACCTGCGGCGCCGGTGATTTCGGCGCCGAGGACGGCGACGGTGGCGCACCAGTAAATCCACCCTTGGGTAAAGCCTGCCCAGCGGCCGATGCCGTGTTCGGCGTATTCGGAAAAGGAGCCGGAGGCGGGGATGACGGTTCCCATTTCCCCGAGCATTTGCATCACGAGGATGGCGAGGAAGCCGGCAATCGCGTAGGCGATGATCACCGCTGGGCCGGCGGCGGAAATGCCGACGCCCGTGCCAAGGAAGAGACCGGCGCCAATGGTGGAACCGAGCCCCATCATGGTCAGGTGGCGGACCTTCAGGCCAGAACCAAGGGTAGAAGAGTTATCAGACACTTCTCCATGGTATTTCTCGGCCGCAGGGCACCGGAATTGGGGTGGCGTTAATTCTTGTGAAGGTCCTCGTTCAGCGCGACGGCCTCAGCATTCCACTCCACGGCCTCGACGGCACCGGAGACGGAATTGCGGCGCAGCAGCAGGCCGGAGGCGCCGGAGAGCTGGGAGCCCTTGACGGCCTCGCCATTGCCGACGCCCAGTGCCTCGGCTACCTTGCCAAAGACGGCGACCTTGGTGCCGGCGGTGACGTAGAGGCCGGCTTCGACAACGGCGTCATCGCCAAGCGAAATGCCAATACCCGAGTTAGCGCCGAGCAGGCAGCGCTCGCCGATGGAAATAACTTCCTTGCCGCCGCCGGACAGGGTGCCCATGATGGAGGCGCCGCCGCCAATATCGGAGCCATCGCCCACGACGACGCCCGCGGAAATGCGGCCTTCCACCATGGAAGCGCCCAGGGTACCGGCGTTGAAGTTGACGAAGCCCTCGTGCATGACCGTGGTGCCCTCTGCCAGGTGGGCGCCCAAGCGAACGCGATCGGCGTCACCGATGCGCACGCCGGAGGGGACAACGTAGTCCACCATGCGGGGGAACTTGTCCACGGAGTAGACCACGACGGGGCCGCGGGAGGCGAGGCGGCCGCGCACCATCTGGAAATCGGAGACGGCGCAGGGGCCGTAGTTGGTCCAGACCACGTTATTGAGGTGGCGGAAGATGCCGTCCATGTTGAGGCCGTGCGGCTTTACCTCGCGGTGGGAGAGCAGGTGGAGGCGCAGGTAGGCGTCGTAGGTATCGGCGGGGGCCTCATCGAGGTCAGCGATGGAGGTTTCCACCGCCACGCGGGCCACGCCGCGCTCTTCATCGGGGCCGACGAGGGCGGAGAACTGCTGCGGAGTCTCCTCCAAACGCGTCGTGCCGGTGGTCTCTACTTGCTTATCGGTATGAACTGCTGGGAACCAAACGTCCAAGACGGTGCCGTCGTGGGTAATGGTTGCCAGGCCACGTGCGGATGCAGAAGTCATGGTGGCTAGCTTAGCAATTACTGCCGTACTTGTTCGCGCTTGCCCGCGGGAACCATGAAGGACAAGGCAACGAGCGCGGCAAAGAGGATGATGACGGCAATGACTTGGTTGCGGGCGGAGGGATCAAAGAGCATGAAGATGGTCAGCGCGGCGAGCGCGGCGGCGGTCGCCCACGGCAACCAGGGGTAGCCGGGCACGTGGATATCCGTGAGCTCGCCGTTCGCTTTCAACTGCGGGTGCAGCTTTAGGAAGGAGGCGACGATAAACGCCCACACCACCAAGAGGCAGCCGCCGACGGCGTTGAAGAGGAAGGCCAGCAGTCCCGGCGGGTTCCAGAACTGGAGGCCCACCGAGGCGAAGGCGAAGATCATGGACAAGATGACGGCATTGATGGGGGAGCCGGAGTGGTTGGTCTTGAGGAAGAACTTGGGCGCGCAGTGGTCCTTGGCCATGTCAAAGACCAGGCGCGAGGTGGCATAAATCTGCGCGTTGAAGGCGGACAAGAGTGCCAGCGCGATGATGGCCTCCATGAAGCCGGCGGCGAAAGGAATCTTGGCGGCTTCGAGCACCAGGGTAAACGGCGAATCGGCGGCGGCATCGGCGTCTTGGATCTGGCTAAACGGCAAGGCCATGGTGATGACCACGATGGAGCCGATGTAGAAGATCATGATGCGCACGATGATGGCCCGCACTGCGGTAGCCACGTTGCGGGCGGGGTCCTCGGACTCGGCGGCGGCGATGGTGACCAGCTCGATTCCACCGAAGGCGAAGGCCACGGCCAGCAGGCCCGCTGCGAAGCCGGGCATGCCATTGGGTAGGAAGTTATCGGTGAAGTTGGTCCCGGCCCGGGAGAGATCCATGCCGGGCAGGATGCCGAGTGCCATGAGGATGCCGATGACGAGGAAGGCGATGATGACGGCGACCTTGATGATGGCGAACCAGAACTCGAATTCACCGAAACCGCGCACTGCGGCGAAATTCACCACGGCGAAGAAGGCCACCGCGATGAGCGCGGGAATCCACGGGGCGATATCGAACCAACTGCCGATGATCGCGGCGGCGCCGGTGATTTCGGCGCCCATGACCATGATGAGCATGAACCAGTAGATCCAGCCCATCGTAAAGCGCGCCCAGTGGCCGAAAGCTTGACCGGCATAGGTGGAAAAGGAACCGAGGGAGGGGCGGGCCGCGGCGATTTCCCCGAGCATCCACATGATGAGCGCGATGAGGACGCCGGCGACGGCATAAGAGATGAGCACCGAGGTGCCGGAGATTTGGATTCCCAATCCGACGCCCAAGAAGAGACCGGCACCCACCGCGGAGCCAAGGCCCATCATGGTGAGGTGTCGCGATTTCAATTGCGTGGCTTCGGCCATAATTACCACCTTGTGAGAGGTTATTTTTTGCAGTGAAGTGAACATTACACAATGCAACGGACCCAGTGGGGCGCTACCATGGCGGCTTGTGACTTTAGATCTATATGCCGACCCCATTGAAGTGACCAAGGCGCTCGTCGATATCCCAAGCCCCTCTCACCACGAGGAGGCCATCGCGGATGCGGTGGAAGAAGCCCTGCGTAGTCTAGACGTGGAGGTCGCCCGCTTTGGCAATACCGTGTGCGCGCGCACGAACCGCGGGATGGATTCCCGCGTGGTTCTTGCAGGCCACATCGATACCGTTCCATTGGCAGATAACGTACCGCATCGCATGGACACCGCCGAAGATGGCGCCGAGATCATGTTCGGCTGCGGCACCGTGGACATGAAATCCGGCATGGCGGTCTACCTCAACGCCTTTGCTCACCTGCATGAATCGGAAGAGCTCCAGCACGACCTGACCGTCATTGCCTATGAGGGCGAAGAGGTATCCACTGAATTTAATGGGCTGGGCCACTTGCAAAAGGACCACCCCGAGTGGTTGCAGGGCGATTTCGCGCTCCTCGGTGAGCCTTCCGGCGCCATGGTCGAGGCCGGCTGCCAGGGTACGATTCGTCTGCGCGTGACGGCACATGGTACCCGCGCGCACTCGGCCCGCGCGTGGCTCGGTTCCAATGCCGCGCACAAGCTCGCCCCTGTCATGACGCGCATTGCAGACTACGAACCGCGCGAGGTCACCATTGATGGCTGTACCTACCGCGAGGGCCTGAACATCGTCCACCTCGAGGCCGGCGTGGCCACCAATACCTTGCCGGACGAGGCTTGGATGTTCGTCAACTTCCGCTTCGCCCCGGACCGCAGCACGGAGGAGGCGCTGGAGTACATGAAGGGGGTCATCGGCAAGCATGAGGACGTCACCATCGAGATCGATGACATCGCTGGTGCCGCCCTGCCAGGCCTGGGGCAGCCTGCGGCACGCGCGCTTGTCGATGCCGTCGGTGGCAACGTCCGCGCCAAGTTCGGCTGGACCGATGTCTCGCGCTTTGCTGAGATGGGCATTCCCGCCGTGAATTTTGGCGCCGGCGATCCGGGCTTTGCGCATAAGAAAGACGAGCAGGTGCCCACGGCGCAAATCACTGAAATTTCTACCGCTCTGCTTAATTACTTGAAGGGATAAAAATGACCCCTGACCACATGCGTACCCTGCGCGGCCCGCTCTTGCTGCGCAGCGAGGGAGAACAAGGCTCCACCTTTGACCAACGCCTGCTGGAATCCGGCGCGGACCACGAGTGGCAGCATGCCGATCCGTGGCGCGTGCTACGCATCCAAGGCGAATTCGTCGCTGGCTTCGATGCGCTTGCCAAGTTGCCCAAGGCAGTGACGGTCTTTGGTTCCGCGCGCACCAAGCCTGAGGATGCGAGCTATCAGATGGCCGAAGAACTCGGCCGCAAGCTCGCCGAATGCGCCTACGCCGTCATCACCGGCGGCGGCCCCGGCATCATGGAGGCTGCGAATAAGGGCGCGCACGAAGGCGATGGCCTCTCGGTGGGACTCGGCATCGAATTGCCACACGAGCAGGGACTCAATAAGTACGTGGACTTGGGCCTGAACTTCCGCTACTTCTTTGCCCGCAAGACCATGTTCTTGAAGTACTCCCAGGCCTTCGTCTGCCTGCCCGGCGGCATGGGCACCATGGATGAATTCTTCGAGGTTCTCTGCATGGTTCAGACCGGTAAGGTCACCAACTATCCCATCGTGCTCATGGGCACCGATTATTGGTCTGGCCTGCTGGAGTGGATGAAAAATACCCTCGCCGCCGGCGGGTACATCAACGAAGATGACCAAGAGCTTTTCCTGCTTACCGATGACCCCGATGAGGCCGTCGCCCACATCATCGAGCGCCACAAGGTAATGAGCGATAAGCGCATTAGGGAGCCGCGTTGAGCCTCGCGCGCGTGATGGCGATAGTCAATCGCACCCCGGATTCCTTTTATGACAAGGGGGCCACCTTTGACATGGACCCCGCCCTCAAGCGCTGCGATGAGGCCATTGCGGCGGGAGCCTCCATCATCGATATCGGCGGGGTCAAGGCCGGACCGGGCGAGGAGGTGGATAGCGCGGAGGAAATCGACCGCGTCGTGCCCACCATCGCCCGCGTGCACGAGCGGCACCCAGAGGTACTTATTTCCGTAGATACCTGGCGCGGTGAGGTGGCCGAGGCCGCCATCGCCGCCGGGGCAGGGCTGGTCAACGACACGTGGGCCGGCTGGGATCCGGAGCTTATCGAGGTCGCCGGCCACCACCGCGTAGGCTACGTGTGCTCGCATACCGGCGGGATTACCCCGCGTACCCGCCCGCACCGCGTGCACTTTGATGACGTCGTTGCCGATGTCATTGCAGAAACCACCGCCCTGGCAGAAAAGGCCGCGGGGCTCGGCTGCCCTGAAGATCTCACCTTCATCGATCCCACGCACGACTTTGGTAAAAACACCTATCACGGACTTGAACTCCTGCGGCGTATCGACGAGATCGTCGACACCGGCTGGCCCGTGCTCATGGCGCTATCCAATAAGGACTTCGTGGGTGAGACCCTCGCGCGCGGGGTAGGAGACCGCGTCGCCGGAACGCTCGCCGCCACAGCCTGGGCCACAGCGAACGGGGTGGCCGCCTTCCGCGTCCACGAGGTTGCTGAGACCATCGACGTCATCCGCATGACCGCCGCCATCCAGGGCACGGCCGCGCCCCTTGATACCACGCGCGGGCTCGCATGAGCGTTTCCGTCATCATCCCGGCGCTCAATGAGGAATCCACCGTGGCCGGCGTTATCCGCGCCTGCCTTGCCGATGACCCCCTCGAAGTGCTCGTCATCGACGCCGACTCCACCGATGACACCGCCGCCGTCGCGCGCGCCGCCGGTGCCGATGTGCGCAATTGGCGCGATATCCTGCCCGAACCGCCGCGCCCCGGCAAGGGCGAATCCCTTTGGCGCGGGGTCGCCGCCGCGCGCGGGGACATCGTCGTCTTTATCGACGCCGACCTAGAATCCGCCGCGCCCGGCATGGTCACAGCGCTCGCGGCTCCGTTTGCGGATCCCGGCGTGAACATGGTCAAGGCGCGCTATCGCCGCAGCCTCAACGGCCAACCCACCGGTGGTGGGCGCGTGACCGAATTGACCGCAAAGCCGCTCATCCGGCAATTCTTCCCAGAGCTAGCCCACATCGATCAGCCCCTAGGCGGCGAGTATGCTCTTCGCCGCTCTGCCGCGCTAGAGGTGCCCTTCGTGGAGGGCTATGGGGTGGAAGCGGGGCTGCTGGTGGACATCGGCAAGCGCGGCGGGCTGACAGAAGTCGACCTAGGCACTCGTGTCCACCGCAACCGGCCGCTTGATGAGCTCGCGCCGATGGCGGATATCGTGGCGCGCACGCTGCTCTCGCGCGCCGGGGTGAGTGCGCCGATTGCTCAGCGCCCACCGCTGCTAGGTAGGATTTAAGTCATGCTGTCCTGGATTGTGCTCATCGTGGTGCTCATTGCGTTCATTGTGATCGGAACGTGGCTGTGGGGTTCGATTTTTGGCCCCGGGACCGTGATGGACCCGCCCGATGAGCCGCAGAAAGTGCTGGAAAATAACCGCGCCGCCGCAGCTCAGGGCCGTTTTGATGACGTGAAATTCGAGGTCGTGCCGCGCGGATACCGCCAGGATCAGGTCGATGATCTCCTCGCCCAGCTGGAGCAGGAATTGGAGGCCGCGCGGAAAAGCGGGCAAAAAGGGACTAAGCTGGAAAGAAACGAAGAAAGTTAAGGAGTCCAACTATGGCAGCAATGAAGCCACGTACCACTGGCGGCGAAATGGAAGCGGTTGTGGAATCCCGCAAGATCGTTATGCGCATCCCATCTGACGGCGGCGGGCGCATCGTTATCGAGCTGAACAAAGAAGAGGCCGCGGAGCTCGGTTCTTTGTTGACCGAGGTTTCTAGCTAGTCTGGATACATGCTTTCTCATATCGTCGACATTCTGGCCGATCCATCCGACGGCACGGCGCTTTCCGGCGCCGATGATTTTTCCCGCCTCGTTTCGGAATCCGGCCATTCCTTTGATGTGGCCAAGCAAGGGTATGTGACCTTAGCGGCCGGTGCCGGCCTCAAGCACAAGGGCGATGACATGGATATGGTCAACGCCCGCGAAGCGTACCTAGCCACCGGCCATTTCGCGCCCTTCGTCGAGTCTGTGACCGGAGCGGTACAAGACGCGCTCGATGCCAGCTCGCTGTCTGCCTCTACGCCCGCCTCGCTTCTCGAGGTCGGCGCCGGAACCGGCTACTATCTGGCCCACACGCTTGACTCCATCGACGGCGCGCGCGGCGTCGGCCTCGATATTTCCCCGCATGCGGCCAAGCACTTGGCCAAGTGCCACCCACGCGTGGGTGCCGTGGTTGCCGATGTCTGGCAGCAGCTTCCCATCCGCGATGAATCCATCGACGCGATTTCCGTGGTCTTCGCCCCGCGCAACCCATCCGAATTCCAGCGCGTCCTCGCTCCCGGCGGCCAAGTCATCGTCCTGACCCCGGGCGCGGGGCACCTCGATGAGCTGCGCGAACCCCTCGGCATCCTCGGCGTGGAAGAGGGCAAGGTCGAGCGCATGTATGAGCAGGCAGAAGGCCACCTCGAGCAAGCGGCCGACCCTGTCGATATTTCCTTCCCCATTCACCTGGATAAAGCGGCCATCGCCGCACAGGTAGGAATGAGCCCGTCCGCCCGCCACATCAGCGCCGACGAGCTTGCCGAGCGAATGGCCGCCCTTCCTTCCACGCTGACGGTCACCGCCCGCGCCCGCCTGGACCGCCTCCGCGCGGTTTAATAAACGCAGGTTCGCCTCAAGGCACCTCGCCTTCGGCATACATACCGCCCTTCGCGCTCACCAGCAGCGCGCGGGGCGGTTCATTTGTGCTTCCGGTGAGCGCGAAGGGCGGGTGGCGAGAGGTGGGTGGCGAGAGGTGGGTGGCGAGAGGTGGGTGGTCGCAGGAAAGGGAGCCGGGAAGGAGGGAAGCAGTATTAGAGCTTGGAGCCGGAGCGCTGCCAGTCTTGTTCGATGACTGCGTCGCCGGTGGTTTCGACATCCATGCCGGAGCAGCCGCCGTCGAAATAGACGCGGGAGGCCATGGCGATGAGGCCGCCGTCGACGAAGACCTCCACTGTGGAACCGTCTTGGATGATGGTGAGGGTGTCGGAGTCGCCATCGGCAAGCGTGGCGATGGCGGGAGCGGAATCGGCGAAGAAGCGATCGAAGGCCTTGTTCATGGAACGATCGAGGCTGATTTCCTCGCCGGAGTGGCAGATGGTGGCGGCGGGGTCGCCGTTGCCATCGCGAAGGGTGATGGTGACGCTGGAGCCGGTGGGAACCTCCATGACGCCGGTCCAGGAGCGCGCGTAATCCGAAAGCTTGACCGCCTCGGGCAAGCCGGTGGCCGGTGCCTGGTACAAGACGCCGCCCTCGAGCGTGACCTGGCGCGGCAGGGAGAGGGCATTCGACCAGCCCTCGGCGTCCCAGGAGGCGTGCTGGGTGGCGTCGTCGCCGCGGCCGTTGCCGTTGAGCAGGCCGAGGATGACGGCGCGCTCGTAGCGGCTTTCTTCAGGAATCGTGCCTGCGGTGGAGTTGGTATTGCGCGGGCGGGAGAAATCGTGGCCGAAGTCCACGCGGCGGAAACCGGAGACCACCGTGAAGGTGGTGTCTTCCAGCTGGCCCACGAGGTAGCCGGAGACATCGCGGCCGTCGCGCTCGAGGGTGACAAAGAGGACGTCGTAGATTTCTTCGTCGACTTCATCGCGCAGGCGCACGATGCGCGGGGAAACTACTGGGGGAATGGGGGAATCGGCGGGCACCTCGCCGTCGAGGAAGCCTGGGTCACCCTCGAGGGTGAGGCTGCCGCGCAGGGACCATGAGATGCCGTCGTGGCTTTCTAGAATGACTGGCTGCGGGGTTTCGGTGCGTCCGGATAGCGCCAGCATGAGCCAACCCTTGTGGCCGTCTTCGCGGTCATCGGTGGCCCAATCGGGCACGACGGAAGGCGAGCGGAAACGGGTGTGGTCGGTGGTATTGCCGGCTAGCTCGCCAAAGCGCACGACGTTGGGGTCGAGGGCCGAGGAGTCATCGGAGACCTCGCAGACATCGTCGATGCCGGAATAGCGCGCGAGGCGAATGGAGGTTCCGGTCGCGGTCACGGAGGTGAAATAGAGGTTGATGGCGTCCTCACCTTGGGCCACGGAACCCGCGCGGAGGGCGAGCTCGCCGCCGACGGGCGCGAGGACGTCATCGCAATCCAGCCAGTTAAACGGCGCTTCCTCCGAGTACGTGTGTCCCCAGCGGGCCGGGGCATCGGGAGTGGGGCGGTACTGGTAGAACATGTGCCACGTATCGCCATCGCGAAGGACGCCGGCGGGTGCGTCTAGGATGCCGGAATCGGGGATGAAGTGGAGTTCGGGGCGGTGAGTCGTCACGGCATTCCTCTCTTAAATCAGGTGCGGGGTACAAGCTTGGGTTGGGGTGGCAGCCACGCCGGGGAGGAAACTCGTTGACCTGCCACGCGGTGGTTTCGCGAACTTTATGGGGCAGTGTCCGGCTGTCATGTACACCCAGAATACGGATATCTTTTAGCGCGTGCAGGGCCCTTGCTTGCCGATGCCCCCCTTTAAAGCTTCGTCACCAATGTCAGCCCCGATCCCAGTGGGAGCCGGGTCACGGTGGCGCCTTCAAGCTCGCGGAGGTATTCATCGGCTTCGCGCGCGGCGGCGGTATCGCGGTCGGTGCGGGAGGTGTCGGCGACGGTGCCATCGAGAAGCGCATTAGCGAGCACGAGCGTGCCGTGTTGGTGCAGCAGGGGCCAGGCCGCCTTGATGAGGGCGGGGAGGTCGAGGGCGGCGACGTCCGCGTAAATGACCTGGTAGGCCTCAGTGGCCAGGCGCCCGAGCACGTCGAGGGGGCGCGAGGGGAGGAAGCGACCGCGGGTGGGGGCGTAGCCGGCCTCGCGGAAGGCGGCCTTGGCGCTGCGCTGGTGCTCGGCCTCAGGGTCGATGCACGTGAGGATGCCGTTATCCGGCATGCCGGCGAACAGGTAGAGGCCCACGACGGAGGCTGCGGGGGTAATCGCCACGGCCTGGGGGCGGTCTACCACACCGGAAGACGTTGCCGTCAGCGTGGTGAGAAGCTGGCCGGTGGATTCATCCGGGACGGGCAGGCCGTATTCCTCGGCGTGGTCGCGGGCGCCGCGGAGAGCCGCCGAAGGCTCACTGGTGGAATCGATATAGGAGCGCAGTGCGTCATATGCGGTAGTAGTCACGATTAAGACAATAGGTAAAGTTGCGTGAAAGGGTGGCAAAAACGCGCCTAGCCAGCGAAATTGTGGTCTGTGGGAAGTATGTGACGGACTCACAGGATATTATCAGCGCAGTGGCTGGAGTTTCCGCGCTGAGTGTAGAAAAATGGCACCCATGACAGAAACGAAGCGCGATGCCGAGTCCGTTGCCTCCACCGATGCGAACGTGGAGTTGACCGGTACCGCGGCGTTCGATGCTGGGGAAGCCACGATGCCTTCGTGGGCCGAATTGGTGGCAGAGCATGCCGATGGCGTGTACCGCCTAGCCTACCGTTTATCCGGTGACCAGCAGGATGCCGAGGATCTCACCCAAGAGACCTTCATGCGTGTCTTCCGCTCCTTGGATAAGTACCAACCGGGTACCTTCGGCGGCTGGCTGCACCGCATCACTACGAACCTCTTTTTGGATATGGTGCGCCACCGCTCCAAGATCCGCATGGAGTCCCTGCCTGAGGATTACGAGCGGGTGCCGGGGACGGAAATGACCCCGGAGCAGGCCTATACCGTGGCCAACCTGGACCCCGTGCTGCAGTCCGCGCTGGATAGCTTGGCGCCGGATTTCCGCGTTGCCGTGGTTCTGTGTGATATCGAAGGCATGAGTTATGACGAAATCGCCGAAACCCTCGGCGTAAAGATGGGCACGGTGCGATCGCGCATCCACCGCGGCCGCTCCCAACTGCGCGCGGCGCTGGAAAAAGAGGCACAGACCAATGCGGAAGCGCGCATCTTGCTGCGCACGCGCTAGAATCGAATCGTTACCTCCCCTGCCGCGTGGCAGGGGGCTTTAAGTGTGAGTAATCCGGCTGTGGCATGAACATGAGGAGGGTTCGATGGACTCACTGCGAGGACGCCGCACCCTCTCCAGGCTCAGCGTACGGGGCGAGTTCACCCCCGCGCAGGCGAAGGCCCGGGATAAGGCAAAGGCGCGGGCGCGGCGCAGCGATTCCATCGGTCACCTTGGCCCAGAGGCCGTCGTTGCCTTCGTCGATGGGGAGATGGAACCCAAAGCCATGCACCGCGTGCGCATCCATCTAGTACACTGCGCGGAGTGTCGCGCCGACGTGCACCACCAGCGCCACGCCTCCGAGTGGGTGCGTCACTGCAGCGATGATTCCGCGGTGAAGGCCCCGCAGTCCTTATTGGCCAAGCTGGCGGGAATGGCTACGGAGGGTGTGGCGCCGGGGCCCGATGCGTTGACCCCGGCGCACCGGCCGGAGCAGGATTTTCTGGATAAAGTCGAGACGGTGGTACGCGCGATTAAACACAATCAGCGCGGGCAGAACTAAACGGAGGGCGAGGATTTAATCGTGTTTTCTTCCATTGGCTGGCCTGAGATTATTGTCATTGTCCTCCTTGGCATCGTCATCATCGGCCCGGAGCGCATGCCGGAGGTCATCAAGGACGTGCGCGCGGCCATCTATGCCGCCCGCAAGGCCATCAATAACGCGAAGGCCGAGCTCAATGGCGAAATGGGGTCGATCTCCGCGGAATTCGATGATATCCGCGGCCCGCTCAACCAGGCGGCGCAGTGGACGCGGCTAGGCCCCAAAGGCGCTATTACCAAGGCGCTTTTCGATGGCGATGATGCCGTCTGGGACGACTTCAACCCCAAGAAGATGGCCGAAGACATCAAATCCGGCACCGCTCCGAAAGAACCCGAACAGCGCGCGCAGGACAACAGTGGTGCTGCCCGGCCCACCTTTAACTATGCCGAGGTATATGGTGATACCACCGAAACGACCCAGCAGCCGGCGCAGCAGCCGCCCCAGCAACAACAAAAGCCGCAGCGCGGTGGGGAAGATTCCACGGGCGGCGGCTCTGAGTGGAGCGACGTTACCTAATACAACGCGCTCTTAGTTCACACCCAAGTTGAGGCTCTTGCCCACGAGGGAATCGGAGCGAATGGCGAGCTTATCAGCCACCGCCCTAATTTCCTTCGCGGCAGGGGAGTCGGGTGCCTCGAGCACGATGGGCGTGCCGGCATCGCTATTCGAGCGCAGGGCCGGATCCAGCGGTACGGAGGCCAACAGCGGAACCTCGTGGCCCAGGATGACGCCGAGGCGGTCTGCAACAATCTGGCCGCCGCCTTCACCAAAGACGTCCATGGTGGAGCCGTCCGGCATGACCATGGCGCTCATGTTCTCAATCACGCCGGCCACCCGCTGGCGCGTTTGCTGGGAGATGGAACCGGCGCGTTCGGCCACTTCTGCCGCAGCTGCTTGCGGCGTGGTGACGATGAGCAGCTCCGCATTCGGGATGAGCTGCGCAACGGACAGCGCGACATCGCCGGTACCCGGAGGCAAGTCGAGGAGGAGAACATCGAGATCGCCCCAGAATACGTCCGCCAAGAACTGCTGCAGTGCGCGGTGGAGCATAGGTCCGCGCCAGACGACGGGCGCGTTACCCTCCACGAACTGCCCAATCGAGATGTGCTTAATGCCGTGGGAGATGGGAGGCAGCAGCATTTCATCATCAAGCACGGTGGGGCCGTCGGTTGAGCCGAGCAGGCTGGGCACGGAGTGGCCGTAAATATCGGCATCGACAATGCCCACCTTCAGGCCCTTATCCGCCAGCGCGGCGGCTAGGTTGACGGTCATCGAGGACTTGCCGACGCCACCCTTACCCGACGCCACCGCAAAGACGCGGGTCGTCGAATCGGGCTTCGCAAAAGGAATCTCGGGTTCGGCCTGGCCGCCGCGCAGCTTCTGTTTCAGCTCGCGGCGTTGCTCATCGCTCATCGCGTCCATGGTCACGGTAACCTTGCCAACGCCGTCGATGTCCTCGACCGCGGCGCGGGTATTGGTCTCGATGGTGGACTTCATGGGGCAGCCCGCGATGGTCAGATAAACGCCAACGGTGACGTCGTTTCCTTCGATATCGACCGATTTCACCATATTCAGTTCGGTGATGGGGCGGCCGATTTCTGGATCCTGTACGTGGGAAAGAGCCTCGCGTACGACTGATTCGGTAATAGAGCTAGACATAACTCTTGCCATCTTAGTCACGGCGCTACCTCAGGTAAACACGCTTGCACGGTAGACTCTGTGGGACACTTAAATCCATCCGTTTGTATCGGTGACCTAGCAGAATCAGAAGGAGCACACTCAGTGAAGCGCAGCCCCGCCCGTCGATATGCCCGCGCTACTGTCGCCGCGGTGGTAGGCGCTGCGCTGCTTGCTGGGTGTTCAGACAAGGTCGATACTAGCCCCGCTGCGGCACAATCCGCACCGGAACGGGTGCAGATCGTCGTTGACCCTGCAGAAACAGATCAGCTCATCTTGGGCGAGGTATTCCGGCAGTCGCTCTTAGAAGAAGGACGCACCGCCGAGTTGAAGGAAGAAGAAACCTTCAAAACGTATGGTGGCAAGGGCAGTTCCCTGAACCCGGAAGGCAACTTTTACGTCGGCTGCACCGGCAGCTTTTTAAGCCACTTTAATCCCAGTGAGGCGCGCGACATCTCGGCGGAATATAAAAAGGCAGAAGAAGACAGTGAGCCGGGCGGGGAAGACTTTCTTGCCCGCACCCATATCGCGCTCATGTCTACCTTGCCCACCCAACTTGCTACCGTCGAGCCATCCGGTGCTCACGGTTGTGAGGATGCACAACCAGAGCTGCCAGAAAACTTCGTGGTCATCTATAGCGACAGCCTCTTTGACCGCGAAGAAGAAAAATCCGTCGCCGCGATCACCAAATTTATCACGCAAAAAGACATTTCTGACATGGTGGAGGCGCTAGAGGATGGCGAAGAGCTGAAGAAGGTCGTCCACGAATGGATGGAAGCCTCCGGACTGGACATTGTCAATGAAGAAAGCGACTCCGGCTCCTCCGGTGGCTCGGATCTGAGCAGTTCTTAAGTAAGCAGTGCGGTCCGTGCTACCCACCTACCGCCCTTCGCGCTCACGGGCAGCCGCCCTTTAACATGCGATCGCCCCCTCCGTGACCGCGAAGGGCGCCCGGCGTCGCCATCAGCTACCGCCCCGCCCTTCGCGCTCACGGGCGCAGCTTGTCGATGCCCCTACCACCTCGCCGGTGAGCGCGAAGGACGAGTAGGTGACCGGTGTGAGACGAAGGAGGAGAGCTGAAGGTAGGGAGAGCAGGAACGGTGGCGAGGTAGGAGGATCGGGGAGAAGGCAGCAGAAACCATGAAAATGCCCCAGTGAGGAAATAACCTCACTGGGGCATTCAGCGCTGCAGTGCGCTAGGTGCCGATTCGGCGGTTAAACGTCGAAGGCCTCTTCAAGCAGGTTCTTCTGCTCAATCTGGTGCACCTTGGCGTTACCCGTAGCCGTAGAGGACTGGGCGCGGCGGGAGACGCGGACCATTTTCGGCATATCCGGAATGAGGTCGCGCAGGTGCTCGTTGTAGAACGGCCATGGGCCTTGGTTGGCGGGCTCGTCCTGTACGAACCGGACCTGGGTGGCGTTCGGGTACATCTCGAATGCCTCGCTCAGGCGGTTAAACGGAATCGGGTGGAGCATTTCCACGCGGACGATGGCGATGTCATCGCGGCCGTCGGCCTCGCGCTTCTTCTCCAAGTCCCAGTAGAGCTTGCCGGAGACCAGCATGATGGTCTTGACCTTGTCCGTGTCGCCGACCTTCTTGTTATTGACGTCCACGAAGTGGGGGTCATTGATAACGGAGCGGAACTTCTTGACCTCGGTGAACTCCTCAACGGAGGAGGTGGCGGCCTTGTTGCGCAGCATGGACTTCGGGGTGAAGACGACCAACGGGCGCTTCATCTCGCCCAAAGCCTGGCGGCGCAGCAAGTGGAAGTGGTTAGCCGGGGTGGACGGCTGGGCCACGGTCATAGAACCTTCCGCGCACAGCTGCAGGTAGCGCTCGATGCGGGCGGAGGAGTGGTCCGGGCCCTGACCCTCGTAGCCGTGCGGCAGGAGGAGAACCAGGCTGGACAGCTGGCCCCACTTGGCCTCACCGGAAGACAGGTACTCGTCGATGATGGTCTGGGCACCGTTGGCGAAGTCACCGAACTGAGCCTCCCATGCCACGAGGGCATCGGGGTTGCCCACGGTGTAGCCGTATTCAAAGCCCATGCCGGCGAACTCGGTCAGCGCGGAGTTGTAGACCATGAACTTGCCGCCATTGTCCTTGGACACTGCCAGGGAGTTGAGCGGGTTGTATTCGTTGCTATTGCGGGGGTCGAAGGTCACGGCGTGGCGCTGGGTGAAGGTACCGCGGCGGGAATCCTCACCGGCCAGGCGCACGACCTTGCCCTGGTTAGCCAGGGAACCGAAGGCGAGCAGCTCGCCCCAGCCCCAATCGATGCCGCCTTCGCGGACAGACTTCGCACGGTCCTTGGCCACCTTAGCCACGCGCTTGTGGTACTCGAAGTCCTCGGGTGGGTTGCCGTAGGCATCGCCAAGCTCGGCCATCTCTTCTGCGGTGATGGAGGTATCCAGGCCGCGGGTGAGCTCCTGCGAGGAGGTAATACCGGTCTGTTCCTTCGGGCCGGCCTTCTCGGCTTCCTTGTGTTCGGTGAACACGGACTCCATCTGGTCGTGGAAGTCGCGCGCCGCTGCCTCGGCGTCCTCAGCGGAAAGATCGCCGCGGCCGATGAGCTCGTTGGTGTAGTGCTCGCGCACCGGCTCGTGGTTCTCGATGACCGAGTACAGCTGCGGCTGGGTCATGGATGGGTCATCGGCCTCGTTGTGGCCGCGCAGGCGGTAGACCACGAGGTCAATGAAGACGTCCTTGCCAAACTGGCGGCGGTATTCGGCGGCCATCTGGCCTACCCAGACAACGGCCTCTGGGTCATCACCATTGACGTGGAAGACTGGGCAGTCAAAGCCCTTGGCCAGGTCGGTGAC
The DNA here is from genome assembly GCF_040225855.1 of Corynebacterium sp. KPL2850. Lineage (NCBI taxonomy): Bacteria > Bacillati > Actinomycetota > Actinomycetes > Mycobacteriales > Corynebacteriaceae > Corynebacterium > Corynebacterium sp. KPL2850. Next base: position 5,815 of record NZ_JBEHFV010000005.1, on the reverse strand, counting down.
GTAGTGGGTGGAGCGGCCGGAATCCGGGGTGGTGGTAAAGCCTACCTGGTTGTTGACCACGATGTGGACGGTGCCGCCGTTGGTAAAGCCGCGCAGCTGGGACAGGTTGATGGTCTCCTGTACGACGCCGAGGCCGGTGAAGGATGCATCGCCGTGGAGCATGACGGGAACGACGGAGTAGCCGTCCTTGCCCTTGTCCAAGATGTCTTGCTTGGCGCGGGCGATGCCCTCCATGACTGGGTCGACGGCCTCGAGGTGCGACGGGTTGGCGGCAAGGGTGACCTTGATTTCACCATCGCCGAACATCTGCAGGTGCTCGCCCTCGGAGCCCAAGTGGTACTTCACGTCACCAGAGCCGCCGAGCTGGCCGCCCTTGTAGTTGCCGTCGAACTCGCCGAAGATATCTGCCAGCGGCTTGCCGACGATATTAAACAGCACGTTCAAGCGGCCGCGGTGCGGCATGCCCATGACGACTTCGTCGAGGCCCTGGCCCGCAGCGGTGTCGATGATGGAATCCAGCAGCGGGATGAGAGTCTCGGCACCCTCGAGGGAGAAGCGCTTTTGCCCCACGTACTTGGTTTGCAGGAAGTTCTCGAATGCCTCGGCGGCGTTGACCTTCTGCAGAATGTACTTCTGCTCGGCATTGGTCGGCTTTGGCATGCCGGCCTCGAGGCGGTCCTGCATCCAGCTGCGCTCGTCGCGGTCGAGGATGTGGGTGTATTCGGAGCCGACCTTCAGGGTATAAGCAGCGCGCAGGCGGGAGAGCACCTCACGCAAGGTCATCTGTTCCTTGCCGCCAAAGCCACCGACGTTGAAGACGCGGTCCAGATCCCAGATGGTCAGGCCGTGCGTAGCGATGTCGAGGTCGCGGTGATCCGGGCTAGGCAGGCCGGGCTGGGACCAGCCGAGCGGGTTGACATCGGCAAGCAAGTGCCCGCGGGAGCGGTAGGACTCGATGAGCTGCATGACGCGGGTGTTCTTGTCCACGCCGGAGTTGGGGATGTCCTGTGCCCAACGGAAGGGCTCATAAGGAACGCCCATGGACTCGAAGAGCTCGTCCCAGAAGGCATCATCAACAATGAGCTGGCCGATGGTGCGCAGGAACTCGCCAGACTCTGCACCCTGGATGACGCGGTGGTCATAGGTGGAGGTCAGCGTGACCAAGCGGCCGACGCCGAGGTCAGCCAGGCGGTCAGCGGAGGCGCCAGCGAATTCTGCCGGGTAATCCATGGAACCAACGCCGATAATGGAGCCTGCGCCCTTGGTCAGGCGGGCAATGGAGTGGCGGGTGCCGATGCCGCCCGGGTTGGTCAGGTTAATGGTGACCCCAGAGAAGTCATCCATGGTGAGCTTGTTCTTACGGGAACGGGTAACGATGTCCTCGTAAGCCTCAATGAACTCGGCGAAGGACTTGGTCTCGCACTCCTTGATGGCGGCGACCACGAGGGCGCGGGAGCCGTCCTTCTGCGGGAGGTCAATGGCCAGGCCCAGGTTGATGTGCTCAGGCTGGACGACGAAGGGCTTGCCGTCCTTTTCCTCGTAGCGTACGTTCATGCCAGGGTGCAGCTGCACGGCCTTGACCATGGCGTAGCCAATGATGTGGGTAAAGGAGATCTTGCCACCGCGGGTGCGCTTCAGGTGGTCATTGATCATGGAGCGGTTTTCCCACATGAGCTTGACCGGCATATCGCGCACGGTGGTAGCGGTAGGAATCTCGAGGGATTCTTCCATGTTCTTAGCAATAGCCTTGAACATGCCCTTGAGCTGGCGCTCGTCGCCGCCCTTGTAATCTTCTAGGTTATCCAGCGGAGACTGCGCACTCTTGCCCGCAGAATGCTTTGCCTTCGCGGACTTTTCCTTGGCCTTAGATACAGACTCTTTCACGTTGGTATCGCGGGCCTCTTGCTTGCGGGCGGTGGTAGTGCCTTCGGTCTTCTTGGCCGAGGACTTAGACTCTGCCTGTGCCTTCTGTGGCTGTGGCTTAGATGCTTGAGAAGGAGCCTCAGCTTCTGGCTGCGCCTTGGGCGCGCCGTTTGCTTCGAAATAGTCGCGCCACTCCTTGTCTACGGAGCTAGGATCCTTGGAGTACTGCTGGAACTGCTCGTCTATCAGCCACGCATTCGGGCCGAAGATGCTCGATGTGCTCACGGCAGGTTTTCGCCTCATTTCTCTGCTTTAAAATGGTCGTTTATTCGACTTTAGTCCGGACTTTGTACGAGCGCATTTCTCACCCGCCAAAGTGTCTGCCTATATGATACGGGCCAATCCCTCACCTTCACTATGTCAGGGGTAGCGAATTCGCTCTAAACGATCATTGGGTCCCCGGCTCAGTGTGGGAAAGAGGGGAGAGCTGCTGGCGGGCGTGTTCGATGACCTGATTGGCCAGTTTGCGATTGGCCTTCGTGCCAATGACCGCGCCGATGCCCATAGGCATGAGCTTGCCCACCCAAGCCCACTTCATGCGCTTGGTGATCTGCTTGGTAAATACCTTGGTCAGGCGGCCATTGATGCCAGACAGTGTGGGTCCAGAAAACCGGGAGAGGGAGGCTACGGAACGCGCCCCCGTGACCGTGCCGAGGTCGCCAACGAAGGTATCGACAACTGCCGAGCCCTTCGAGCCCGTTAACACCACCAGTACTAGGGCACGGCGGCGCTCGGGAGAGGAAACATCTTCGCCGCGCAGGTACGCGGACGCCAGGATGTACCACGCGGCGGCCTCAAGAAAAACTACGGATTCCGCACCGATGGTGGCCGCGCCCGTAAATAGCCCGATGCCGGGGACGGATGCGGAGGCACCAGCGGCCGCGCCCGTGCCGGTAGTGATATTGATGAAGTGCTTGTTAATAAAGCCCTGCAACTCTTGGTCAGTGGCTTTTGGGTGGTGCTTCTTTAGGTTCTTGACGTACTTGGAAATAACACCAGATTGCACGGATACGGCGCGGTCCAGGGAGTTCAGCAGCGCCTTGGTAAAGCGGCTGCTGTGTTCCGGATCGATGTCATATGTGTCAGTAGCTGCGTCATCTGGGGCGGACTTTTTAAATATGGACATGCCTTCTCCCACACCAATCCTTAATTTGTTGGGGCAGTAGTATTAATTGATTTTTACCCAGCATAGCCCTGACCTTGAAAGGAGGGGGCGGCCATGTGCGATTCGGATCGCGGCCGGCGTGCAATCTACCTAAGGTAGGGAGTATGCCTTACCCGCAGGATGGTCAACGCGACAGTGGGGACTCTTATTCCGAAGAGTCCACCGCCGCCGCGCGCCTGCGGGCCATGCGCGCACACGAGCGCGCCCGTCAGGCCCACGAGCGGGCACAGAATGCCTACGCGGATGAGCTCACCGTACGCACGACTTCCGGCTGGGTGCGTGGGGTCATCGAAGAAGACCTGCGCGTTGACCGCCCCATTAGCGCCGGGCCGGTGCGCACGTGGCGCGGCATTCCCTTCGGTGCCTCCACGGCCGGCGACAATCGCTTCCGTGCACCACGCCCGGCACCGCGCTGGGACGGGGTGCGCGACTGCAGCCAATTCGGGCCAATCGCCCCACAACCGACGTACTCCTGGACCGACCGCATCGTCGGCTCCGAGGACTGCCTGTACCTAGACATCGTGCGCCCGCGCACGGAGGAAAAGCTGCCCGTCGTGGTGTACCTGCACGGCGGCAGCTTCATCATGGGCTCATCCCACATGCTTATGCTGCGCGGGTTTGAGCTCGCCACCCGCATGAACGTGGTCTATGTTTCCATCAACTTCCGCCTCAACGCCCTGGGGTATCTGGACCTGCGCAGCCTAGGCGGTGAGTGCAGCGCCAACCCCGCCGTGGCGGATCAGATTCTGGCCCTTAACTGGGTGCGGGACAACATCGCTGCCTTTGGCGGCGACCCAGACTCCGTCACCCTCATGGGCGAATCCGCGGGTGGTGCCGCGGTGCTGGCGCTCATGACCAGCCCGCCGGCCGAGGGGCTCTTCCACCGCGCCATCGCCCAATCCCCACCCATCGCGCTGGTGCATTCCCGCGCCCAATCCACTTTGTGGGCCCGCGAACTCGCGCGCCGAGTGGGCCTGCCGCGTCGGGTGAGCGTGGACGATCTGCGCCAGGAAGACTGTGCCGATGTGGTGCGCTCTGGCCAATCCATGATGTGGCGCGCCGGCGAGCTACTGCACTTAAACTCCTGCTACGCGCCCACGGTGGACGGCGAGCTTCTACCCGAGCACCCCATCACCGCCTTCGAGCAGGGCCATCAGCACAAAATCCCGCTGCTGATTGGTACGAATTCGGATGAAGCCAGCTTTGGCAAGTTCCTCTTTCAGCGCCCTAGCGCCCGGGAGCGCGCTGCGTTGCGGCTCTTGGCCTCCTACGATCCCCATCACGCCCCTGAGGTCGTTGCCGCCTATCGCGGCGCGGTCCGAAGGGAGGATTTTGCGCACTTGCTTGCCGATGCCCTCTTCTGGGCACCCTCCACCCGCATCGCCAGCGCCCACTCTGAAGTGGCCGATACGTGGATGTACCGCTTTGACTTCGCCTCCGCCGTCTTGAAGTGGCTCGGGCTAGGTGCCATGCACTCGATGGAATTGGGCAATGTCTTTGGCGACCCCCAATCCTCGCGTGCCTCCCTGCTAACCGGCTGGGGCTCGCGCGCTGAGATGGAGGAATTGACCTCCACCATGCAAGATCACTGGGCCGCGTTCATTCACGGCGGCAGCCCCAAGGAGCAGTGGCCGCGCTATGACGGCGGGGAGCGGGCGACCATGATCTTTGATGAACAGGCCTATATCGTGCACGCCCCTAATGATGGACGCCGCCAGGCGTGGGAGGATTACCACATGGCGGAGTGGGGAAGTGGGCGCCCAGAGCTGGTGCGCTCCCTTGGTTTTCAACCACACCGGCGGGATTAGCGGTAGACTCCACAGTGACCGCGGGCGGCGTCTTGCCCACCGCGGGGACCTCTGCTTCCGAAGGATGGATTTTTAAACCACCATGAGCTTTTTCGAAGATATCGCTTCCGCATTGGACGCCGAGGGCATCGAGTCCCGCGTCAACGAAGACGTCATGTTCGTTCCAATCACCTCTGATTTGGAAATCCAGTTTGTTGAAATCGATCCTCTCTTGCCGGCGGCCAACGTGTACATCGCTGCCGCGGATGTGGATGAAGACGATGAAGAATTCGAGGCCGTCCTGGTCTCCGTCGCCTTTTCCGTCGACGACGCCGTAGAGGCCGTTTCCCGCCACATCGCCACCGACCAAGTTGTCACTGTCTTGCGAGACCTCTTGGAAGGCACCGATGAGCGCATCGCGGAATTGGAGTTTGACCAGGATGAACTCAACCCGCACCTGGTGGTTGCGGAAGTAGGCAACGATTCAGAGCTGCGCGTATTAGTAGAAACCATCGACGGCGTGCCCTCTGCCATCGTGCGCTTCCTGGCCTTCGACTTCGATGAAGAAGACATGGAAGAGCTCGAAGATGAGGCCGTCACGGAGCTATGGCAGGTGGATGAGGAAGGCGAAGACCTCGATGAAAACGAGCGCCTTGCCCTCTTTGACAACACCGATTCTGATGACATTCCCATCGTAGAAGTCCCCGCTGAGGCCCTAGAACTTGGTACCTACACCGATTTCGACCGCCTCTTTGACGTGCTCGGCTTGGTCTCGGAACAAGCCCTTGATTGGGAGGCCCAGCTCGTCAACTTCGATGAGGATGACTTCGAGGAACCAGACGTCTACGACATTTTCTGCGAAGATGCCGATGATGACGAGGACGAGGACCTTGAGTTCTTCGACACCTTTACCGAAGACGACGACGCTGACGCTGACGAC